>NZ_JBEXGU010000140.1:0-25556 GCF_040607515.1 Streptosporangium sp. NPDC005286
CCGAGCGGCTGCTGCGCAACTACGCCCGTGACGGGCAGACCAAGAAGCTGGTCGACGACCTCGACATCTTCATCATGCCCACGTCCAACCCCGACCCCATGAGAGTCCCGGCGGCGAAGGCTCTCCACTCCCAGCGAAGGACACGACGGCGAGCCAGGCGCCGCAGCACACCTTCGCGGGACGTACCTTGAACTGCACGGGTTGTTGTATCTGACCAGACCCAGGGAAGGTGTGAACGCCATGGAAGCCGCCACCGTGGAAGGCACCGTTGAGGAAGACGAACTCGTCCTGACCGACGACGACGAGATGCCCGCCGCCCTGGAGGCGAGTGTCGGAGCGAGCACCGACCCGGTCAAGGACTATCTCAAGCAGATCGGCAGGATCCCCCTGCTCAACGCCGAGCAGGAGGTCGAGCTCGCCAGACGCATCGAGGCCGGCCTGTTCGCCACCGAGCGGCTCAACGACAGCGATCTACTCCAGCCCGACGTGCGCGCGGAGCTCGAATGGCTCGCCGAGGACGGCCACCGGGCCAAGAACCATCTGCTGGAGGCGAACCTGCGCCTGGTGGTGTCGCTGGCCAAGCGCCACACCGGCCGGGGCATGCTGTTCCTGGACCTGATCCAGGAGGGCAATCTGGGCTTGATCCGCGCCGTGGAGAAGTTCGACTACACCAAGGGGTTCAAGTTCTCCACGTACGCCACCTGGTGGATCAAGCAGGCGATCACCCGGGCGCTCGCCGACCAGGCCCGCACCATCCGCATCCCCGTGCACATGGTCGAAGTGATCAACAAACTGGCACGCGTGCACCGGCAGATGACGACGGACCTGGGCCGCGAGCCCACCCCCGAGGAACTGGCCGTGGAGCTGGAGATGACCCCGGAGCGGGTCGTCGAGGTCCAGGGCTACGGCCGAGAGCCGATCTCCCTGCACAGCCCGCTGGGCACCGAGGGCGACAGCGAGTTCGGCGACCTCATCGAGGACTCCGAGGCGATCACCCCCGAGGACGCGGTGGCCTCCGCGCTGCTCCAGGAGCAGTTGCACACGATCCTGGAGGCGCTGTCGGAGCGTGAGGCCGGGGTGGTGGCGATGCGGTTCGGGCTTGGCGACGGGCGGCCGAAGACCCTGGAGGAGATCGGCCGCGCCTACGGGGTGACCCGCGAGCGCATCCGGCAGATCGAGTCCAAGACCATGACGAAGCTGCGCCACCCCTCGCGCTCACGGGCCCTGCGCGACTATCTGACCTGACCGGCCACCGGAGCTCAGCCGCCCATGCGCGCGGCGAGGACGGCGGCCGTCTCCTCCAGGCCGGCGGCCGGCCGGCCGAGCAGGCGCGCGAGGTCGGGGCCGGTCGCCGCCAGGGCACCCGCGCGCACCGCGGGGAACAGGCTGCCCAGCCAGCCGGCCTCCGCGTCGGTGATCTCCCGGTAGCCGACGGGACTGCCCAGGACGCGTGTGAGGGCCACGGCAAGCTCCGGATAGGTCCAGAGCGGGCCGTGCAGCTCGTAGGTCGCGTTCTCGTGCCCGGCGCCGGTCAGGGCGGCGCTCGCCGCCAGCGCCAGGTCGCGGAGCCGCGCGGTGTTGAGCGGCCGGCCGCCGGTGGAGGAGGTGATCTCGCCGGTCTGCCTCGCCTGGGCCAGTGCGGTCCCCAGGAACGCCTCGGAGTAGAGCGCGTTGCGCAGCACGGTGTAGGCCGTCCCCGACTCGCGAAGCGCCCTTTCCGTGGCCGTGTGGTCGGCGGCCGGGCCCTGGCCGTTCTCCGCGCCGGCGGCACTGGTGTAGACGATCCGGCGCACCCCCGCCCGGACGGCGCGGTCGATGACCGTGCGGTGCTGCCGCACGCGGACCCCGGGCGTCATGTCCGGGCCGGACACCAGGAGCAGGACCTCGATCCCCTGGAGAGCGGCGTCCAGACAGGCGGCGTCGTCGTGGTCTCCCCGACGCACCTCGACACCGCGTCCCGGCAGATCGGCCGCCTTCTCCGGGGTGCGGGCGAGGGCGACGAGGTCGCCGGGAGGGACTTTGGCGAGCAGGTCCTCAACGACGAGGCGTCCTAGATTTCCCGTTACACCGGTCACAGCGATCCTGGTCAACTACGGCTCTTCTTTTCCGGCCCCCCGCGGGCGGCCTGGTCGGTGACGGCATGGGGATGCCGAGGGAGCGTACCGGCGACGGGTCTTCGCCCGCCTCCGATTTAACTCCCGTCACGCTCCGGGCCGTCACCGCCGCCCGGGCGGGGGCCGGGCCGCCCCCCGGGCTCTCCAGGCACGCGACGGTGTCGCGCACCGTCGTCTCCCAGGCGATCGGACCGCCGGTGCCGGCGGTCCCCGGCCACCGGCGAGGCCCCGGGGGACCTCGCCGCCGGCACGGCTAGTACTTCCGATCGGGCAGGGCCGCCTTGGCCTGCTCGGGGGTGAAGGTGGTCTCCTCGGTGAGGACCCGCTGCGGGATCTGCTCGCCCTTGACCGCCTTCTTGACCAGGTCCATCAGTTGCGGGCCGAGGAGCGGGCTGCACTCCGCGATGAAGTTGATCTTCCCGTCGGCCAGGGCCTGCATGCCGTCCTTGACCGCGTCGATGGTAATGATTTTAATGTCGGTGCCCGGCTTGAGCCCCGCGCCCTCGATCGCCTCGATCGCCCCCAGACCCATGTCGTCGTTGTGCGCGAACAGGACGTCGATGTCCTTGTGCGCCTTGAGGAATGCCTCCATGACCTCCTTGCCCTTGGCGCGGGTGAAGTCGCCGGTCTGCGAGGCGATGATCTTGAACTTGGGGTCGGCCGCGATGGCGTCCCCGAAGCCCTTCTTCCTGTCGTTGGCGGGCGCGGAGCCCGTGGTGCCCTGAAGCTCGACGATGTTGACCGGGCCCGGCTCGCCCTCGTACTCCTTGACCAGCCACTCGCCGGACTTCTGGCCCTCGATGACGAAGTCGGAGCCGATGAAGGTCCGGTAGAGCGAGGTGTCGGCGGAGTCGACGGCCCTGTCGGTCAGGATGACCGGGATGCCGGCGTCCTTGACCTCCTTCAGCACGGTGTCCCAGCCCGACTCGACCACCGGCGAGAAGGCGATCGCGTCGACCTTCTGCTGGATGAACGAGCGGATGGCCTTGATCTGGTTCTCCTGCTTCTGCTGGGCGTCGGAGAACTTCAGGTCGATGCCGGCCTCCTTGGCCGCCTCCTGGACGGACTTGGTGTTCGCGGTCCGCCAGCCGCTCTCCGCGCCGACCTGCGAGAAGCCGAGCGTGATCTGGTCGGATCCGACACCGGCCTCGGTGTCACCTCCGCCGCAGGCGGTGAGCACGAGGGTCAGAAGCCCGGCGGCCAGCGCCGCGGGCACTTTCTTGAACATGGTTTCTCTCTTTCAGTGGGGGGCGGGACCGCTGCTCTCCCTGACCACCAGTTCGGGTTCCACGATGCGCGGGCCTTCTTGCTCGGTGCCCTGGATACGGTCGAGCAGCAGCCGGAAAGCGTGCCGGCCGACCTCGCCGAAGTTCTGCCTGACCGTCGTCAGCGGCGGCCAGAAGTAGGCGGCCTCGGGCACGTCGTCGAAGCCCACCACGCTCACGTCCTCGGGGACGCGCCGGCCGGCCTCGCGCAGGGCCCGCAGCACCCCCAGGGTCATCTGGTCGTTGGCCACGAAGACCGCCGTGACCGACGGATCGCCGGCCAGCCGCTTGCCGAGCCGGTAGCCGGAGTAGGCGCTCCAGTCACCGGCCGCCGCCTCGGGCACCGGCCGCCCCTCGGCCTCCAGAACGGACCGCCACCCCTCGACCCGTCCCCTGGCGTCGATCCAGTTGGGAGGGCCGGACAGGTGCCAGACCGTCTCGTGGCCGAGGCTCAGCAGATGTCGCGTCGCCCGTACGGCGCCACCGCGCTGGTCGACCATGACGACGGGGACCGGGATGTCCTCCCCGGCGTCCACCGCGACCACCGGGAGACCGGGTGAGAGGTGGCGCAGGCCGTCGGCGGCCGACTCGTGGGGGGCGACGATGACGATGCCGTCGACCGACTGCGCGCGCAGCCGCTCGACCCCCTCACCGATCGACCTGCGGTTCAGCGCGCCGAGGCTGGCGATGTTGACCACGTAGTCGTTCTGCCTGGCCGCCTGCTCGATCGCGTAGAGCGTGGAGGCGGGCCCGTACAGGGTGGTGTCGAAGCTGACCACGCCGAGCACACCCGAGCGGCCCGTGACGAGCTGGCGCGCGGCCGGGTTGGGCCGGTAGCCGAGCTTGTTCACCGCCGCCATGACGCGCGCCCGGGTCTCGGGGCGCACCCTGTCGGGCGCGTTCAGCGCTCGCGACACGGTCATGGCGGAGACCCCGGCGAGCTCGGCGACGTCGTCGAGCACCGCCGGTCTGGTCCGCGCCCTGCCGTCGTCGGAGCTCGGTGTCATGGGTTCCTCGCCATGTTTCGCTGGGGTTACCAGAGTGTTTGCGATAACACAGAACCTGTCAATACCGATGAAGACACCTTTTCTCCACTCTGCCCGGCGAGCTGGATTTCCCTTCCCAGCCGGAGTTTCCTCCCGAATCGTGAAACCGGATACTCTTGACGCCCCAGCTGATAGCGCTAACAATCAGAGCCCGATAACCGCCCCTTCCGACCCGCACACAAGGGCATGGATCCCCGATGACGGCGAACCCGTCCCGCGGCGGCACCGACTCGGCCCGCTTTCCGGCACGGCACCCGGATGCCCTCCCGGGCCGTTGACATCTTATATGCCATATTGGCTATATTGCTGATGTGGCAACTACGTTCGAAGTGCTGGCGGAGCCCCGGCGCAGGGAGATCCTCGATCTGCTCCGCACCGGCGAGCGTCCCGTGGGCGACCTGGTGGAGCGGCTCGCGCTGACCCAGCCGACGGTGTCGAAGCATCTGAGGATCCTGCGCGAGGCCGGTCTGGTCGAGGTCCGGCAGGAGGCGCAGCGCCGGTGGTACCGGCTGAGGCCGGAGCCTCTCGCCGAGATAGCCGCCTGGCTGGAGCCCTACCGGACCATGTGGAACGGCGGGTTGGACGCACTCGAACGACATCTCGACACCATGCCCGACGAAACCTGACGGCAGGAGAGCCGGGCAGGACCTGAGAGAGGTGGACATCGTGGAAGAGCGACAGGCGACACTGCGGACCGTCGGCGGGCGGCCGGTGCTCCGCTTCGAACGGCGGCTGGCCCACTCCCCCGAGAAGGTCTGGAAGGCCGTCACCGACCCCGCCGAGATGGCTCACTGGTTCCCGGCCGCGGTGGAGGCCGAGGCGGCCGTCGGCGCCGCGATGCGCTTCACCTTCGAGGGCGAGAACCGCTCCACCGACGGCCACATCCTGGAACTCGACCCCCCGAAGGTGTTCGCCTTCCGGTGGAACGAGGATGTGCTGCGATTCGAGATCCTCCCCGACGGACCGGGGTGCCGGCTCGTGTTCACCCACACGCTGGGAGGCGGATGGACCGGCAGGCTGGCCGCGGGCCGCAACGCCGCGGGCTGGGACGTCTGCCTGACCGCCCTGCTGGCCCGGCTGGACGGCGAACCCTCGATGCGGCCCTCGGACATGGTCGGCCGCATCGAGGCGTACACCGAGACGTTCGGGCTGGCCGAGGGCGAGACCCGGGAGACCGGCGACGGCCACCTCGTGAGGTTCGCACGCGACCTGATGTGGAGACCCGTCGAGGAGGTGTGGGCCGTTCTCACCGAAGGCGACGTCCCCACGCCGGGAGCGGAGCCGCCGTCGCGGTTCACGAACCAGTACGTGCCGACGGGCCAGGTCACCGAGGTACGGGTGCCAGGCGTCCTGGAGTACGAGTGGCACCAGGACGGCGAGCCCGCGGGGCGGGTGCGCTGGGAGCTGGCGCACGACCCCGGCCAGGGCACCAGGGTCGTGCTGACGCAGACGGTTCCCGCACGGCTGGCCGGCCTGCGCACGACGGCGCTCGCCGCCTGGCAGACGCACCTGGAGTTGCTCTTCGCGGCCGTCCAGGGCGAGCCCCGGTGCCGGCCCGAGGGCCGTGTCGAGGAACTGCGGAAGCTGTACGAGGAGCGTCTGGGCTGACGGCGGACGGGCCCACCGGTTCAGCCGGTCTTGCCGTCCGCCCTCGCCTCCTCCAGGAGCACCAGGGCCAGCGCGTCGGCGGCGTCGACACGGCCGAGGGAGCCCGCGGCGCCGGCCATGGCGGCACGGGCGCCCGGATCCCGCAGGAGCGCGTCCAGCTCGGCCAGGAGCGCCTCGGCGGTGGGACCGTTCTCCAGCAGCGCCCGGGCGGCACCCGCCTCGGCGAGGTAGCGGGCGTTCTGACGCTGCTCGTCGGCGGCGGAGGGCACCAGGGGGATGAGGACGGACGCCTTGCCCACGGCGGTCAGCTCGGCGACGGTGCCCGCGCCACTGCGGGAGACCACGACATCGGCCGCGGCGAACACGTCGGCCAGCTCCGCACCGACGTACGGCACGGGATGGTAACGATCGCGCAGCCGCTCGGGGAGCCCCGCGGCGGTACGGGTGAGCTGGCCGATCCAGTCGGGGCCGCACTGGTGGAGCACCTGCGCCCTGGCGAGCAGTTCGGGCAGGATCGTCTCGACCATGGTGTTGATCTGACGGCTGCCCTGCGCACCGCCGGTCACGTAGACCACCGGCAGGTCGGGTGAGAGCCCGAAGTGGCGCCGTCCGGCGTCGACGTTGCCGCGCAGCAGATGGGGACGGACCGGGTTGCCGGTGACCACGGCCCGGTCGCGCACCCCGGCGGGCAGGTGCTCGATCGAGGAGGGGTGGGTCAGCGCGATCCGCCGGGCGAAGCGCGACAGGATGCGGTTGGCCAGACCCAGCGAGGTGATCTGCTCGTGCATGACCAGCGGGCGGCCCAGAACCCGGGAGGCGACGCCCAGCGGCACGCAGACGTACCCGCCGGTCGACAGCACCACGTCGGGGCGGTAGCGGGCGGCGATGCCGAAGGCCTGGAGCACGCCGACGGGGATCCGGAACATGTCCACGAGGTTGGTGACCAGCTCACGCGGGTTGGGCGAGCGCCTGAGCTTCCCGGCCTTGATGGCCCGGAACGGGATGCCGTGCTCCGCCGCGATGCGGGCCTCCAGGCCGGTCGCCGTACCGACCCAGAGCACGTCCAGGCTGAGCCCCCGCGCGCCGGCATGGTCGCGCAGGGCCGCGACTGTGGTCAGCGCGGGGTAGGTGTGGCCACCGGTTCCACCTCCGGTGACGAGCAACCGCAGGGTCCGGTGATTGCCGGCGTCCATGTCTGTCCATCCTTCCGATATCACGACGGTCCATGTTCGCGGTGTGCCGGACTGCTCCTGAGCCCCGGGCACGCCACCCGGGCCTCCGACGAAGATCCACTGACGAGCGACCGCAGGGTCCGGTGAATGCCGGCCTCCATATGTCGGTTCATCCTTCCGATGTCACAATGGTTCGTGTTCGCGGGGCGCACCGGAGTTCTCCGGGGCCCCGGGCACGGTACCCGAGGTCTCAGCGAAGATCCACATTGCCCTTCGTCGCCGGGTGGTCGCGCCCGGTGGTTTCTCCGACACGCCCGGCATCCGGGAGCGTCACTCGAACGGCGCACGGCATTCGTTGCGGTGAGTACCGTATGTGACATGGATTTGACGGAAGAGCATTTCGCCGGGGCGTCGGAGCGTCTTGGTGACGCGCTGACGGTGCTCCGGCAGCGAGCCGGGGCCGGCGCGGAGGCGCTGGACTATTTCGGTGACATCGCCGAAGAGCTGCATCCGATCGGGTCCTGGCTACGGCGACCGGCTCAGGCCGGGGAGTGGCCGCACCACATCATGCCTCCCGTCTACGGCCTGCTGTTCGCCCAGGCGTGGTCGCTGGCCTTTCCCGGCGAGGCACCTTCGGTCTTCCCCCACGGCGCGGAGCGGACCGAGTCCGGATGGACCGTGCAGCGGGCCACCATCTGGTTCGGCGACACCTACGTTCCCGGGTGGCTGGATGTGAAGGCGCCGCTGATCGTGATCGGTTCGCTGGTGGTGGAAGGGCTTCTCGACGACGGCGACGTCTCGGAGAGCTATCTCGCGGTGACCGGTGACCTGCGGGCCCGCGCGATCCACAGCGCGGCGGACCACCTGGTGCTCGGCACCGTCGCCGCGGGAGTGATCTTCTGTTCCGGCAACGACGGCTCCCTCGTCGCGGGCGGGGACATCATGGCGGACCTGTTCGTGCCCGCCGAGCACGCGTACGAGCACTACGGCCTGCTGCGGGCCGGTGTCGTCGGTGTCGGCGACCGCGCCGACATCGTGGCCGAGCGGCTGGCTCCGTGGCTGCCCTCGGGCTACGTCCGCCTCGGCGGGCTGGGCGAGCCGGTGGACCGCTGGCGCGTCCTGCAGGAGGCCGCCGCCGGGCGGTCACCGGTGCTCGCCCAGCCCCGGCCGGTGATGCTCCCGCCGCCGGCGCTCCTGCTCTCGGCCCTCGCCGCACCGGCCGGGGTGACGGAGCTCGACCTGTCCGGCAGCCGCCTGCACCGCGTCCCCGAGGACATCTCGGCCCTCACCTCGCTGACCCGGCTGGACCTGGAGCACACACCACTGACCGGCCTGGACGGCATCGAGGGTCTGCGCACGCTGGAGCACCTGTCGATCAGGAACACGCCCGTGCGGTCGCTGGCCCCGCTCCAGGCGCTGAAGGATCTCCATCACCTCGACGTCTCCTACTGCGAGGACGTCCAGGACTGGGCCGTGCTCCTCGACCTGCCCTCGCTCGACACGCTCGTCGCGCACGGCTGCGCCCTTCCGGCGCACGTACGCGCGCAGCTCGTCGCCAGGCTCGGCGACCGGATCATCGGGCAGGGCTAGGCGAGGAGGACGGCCGGGCCCCGGCAGGGGCACCGGCCGGAGAGCTCTCACAGGCCGTAACGGCTCTTGAGATGGCGCCACCAGTCGCGGAACATCCACTTGTCGAACTCGGTGATCTGACTGGCGCTTCCCGCCTTCATGAGGAAGCCTCCGACGCCGGTGGGCGTCCAGTCGTAGAAGTCGTCGAGGCCGAAGCTGTGTCCCATCTCATGGAGCAGTATGTGTATGTTGTCGGCGTTGAGGTTGTTCACGTAGTACTCGCTGCCGATGCGCTGGCCCCAGTCGCCGCCCGCGCCGCCGCTCATACCCGCGGTGAGCCACAGGGACATGTCGTAGTGGCGCGCGAGGCCGCCGGGGCAGTTGGGATACTGGCCGTTCTGGTTGAAGAACCGGCCGCAGGGCTGGGCGCACTGGGGGGCGTTCTCACGGATGTCGTTGACGTACACGTCCACGGAGCTGTCGCTCCACTGCAGGGTGGCGCGGTCGCGCACGGCCCAGCCGACCACCTTGACCGGGACGTTCGCGTACGGCCAGCCGTTGTGGCCGGCCATCACGTCCATCCACTTCTTGAACTGCCGGGCGAGCGAGGCGTGGATCTGGTCGCGCAGGGTGGCCGAGACCGGTGCCGAGGAGTCCCACCGCACGCAGTAGTTGATGCTCCCGCCGTTGGCCATGACCTGGTCCCAGCCGTAGTTGCGGAAGGCGGAGGGCCCGGGGTTGTAGGTGCTCTCGACGTGCTGCCAGACCTGGTTGAGCGGGGTGACGAGGTTGGCCGGCGGGCTCCAGCCGGTGCCGCCGCCTCCCTCGCCAGGTGACTCGGTGGCGTAGACCTTCACCTCCAGCAGGCCGACCGAGCCCGCGCCGCTCTGCAGCAGCACGCGCAGCCTGGTCGTGGTGACGCCGGTGAAGGTGACCCTGTTGTAGGCGTTGACCGCCGTCGGGTAGCCACTCGCGCCGGTGACGTCGGCGTAGGCGCTCCCGTTCCAGTACTGCAGCCTCCACGACGCGGGCACGCGCACCCCGCCGTTGTCGTCAAAGAAGTACACCTGTGCCGAGCGCAGTGCCTGCGGCTGCGCCCAGGTCAGCTCGGCCCACTGCGCACCGGTCTGCGGCCAGGTGCCCCAGCGGGGGTTGACCGTGTCGTTGGACTGCGCGGGGTCGATGTCGTCCTTGATCGCCGCGATGCTCTCCCAGGGAGAGGTGTAGGAGGCGGTCGCGGTCGCGTTGACCGCCAGGTTGCCGTCTCCGGGCGCGGCCGCCGCCGCGTCGGCCGGAGACATCAGTAAGCCGAGTATCAGGGCGGGAACGGCCGCCATCCACCAACGTCTCATGCGCGAACCTCCGTAAGGGGTCAGGTCTCGAACGGTGGGCGTGCTTGCGGGACCTTCCTCCCGGGCCTGGGCCCGGGAGGAAGGTGGGACACCGGTGCCTAGCCGGATGAGGCGGCGCCTCCCACGGTGACGGTCGCCTGAGCGGTGAGCGAGGTGCCCGGCACGGTGCCGGTGACGGTGAAGGTCCCGGCCGAGGCGTACTGGGAGGCGGGGATCGACGCCCAGTTCACCGTCGTGGTGACGTTGTCCTTCGAACCGTCGTTGAAGGTGGCGGTGACCGTCGGGGGCAGGGACGGGGCCACCCCCACCGGGGTGAAGACGGCCTCCGGCTCGATGAAGGTGATGCTGACCGCGCCGGTCGTCCGCACCCACACCGTGGCCGAGGCGGTCGCGGTCACCCCCTCGACGATCCCCGCCACGGTGAAGCCGGCGCCGCCGTTCGCCACCTGGGCGGGGGTGATCTGCGCCCAGGTGACCGGGGAGTTCACCCGGGAGCCGTTGGCGTAGACCTTCGTGACCGTGGCGGGCAGCGTGGGAACCTGCCCCGCCGGCGTCGCCTGGTGGACCGGTCGGATCGACTGCGGGACCTCCGCGTAGGCCCGCCACTCCAGGAGGCCGACGGATCCGGCACCGCTGGTCAGCGACACCCGTAGCCGGGTCGTGGTCACCGAAGTGAAGTCGACCTTGTTGAAGGCGTTCAGTGCCCTGTTGTACGCGCCCGCGCCGGGCACGTCGGCGTAGGCGCTCCCGTTCCAGTACTGCAGCTTCCAGGACGCGGGCACGCGCACCCCGCCGTTGTCGTCGAAGAAGTACAGTTCGGCAGAGTTGAGCCGCTGCGGCCCGCTCCAGGTCAGCTCGGCCCACTGGGTGCCGGTCTCGGGCCAGGTTCCCCAGCGCGGGTTGGCGGAGTCGTTGGAACTCGCCGGGGTGAACCCGTCGTTGATCGCGTTCACCGACTCCCAGGGGGAGGTGTAGGACGCCGACGCGGTGGCCGAGCCCGCCACGTTGGCCGCGCCGCCCCCGCCGCCGGAGCCCTGGGTGACGGTGACCGTCACATCCGAGGTGGCCGAGGAGGCGCCGTCACTCGCGGTGAGCCGCACCGTGTAGGTGCCCGCGACGGTGAACGAGGCCAGCATGACGGCCGCGGTCGGCGCGGTGAAGACGGCCGTCCCCGGGCCGCCGACCAGCGACCAGGCGGTGCTCAGGGTGCCGTTCGGCAGCGCGTCGTCCTTGACGGTGCCGAGCAGCCGCACCTGTGAGGGCTGGTTGTAGGCGGGATCCTTTCTGGCGAGGACGTACGGGGCCTGGTTGGTCGCGGCGGGCGGGCTGCCCGCGGAGTTGTAGATCTTGACCTCGGTGAGGCCCGTCCTGAGGCCCGCCCTGTGGGTCATCAGCACCCGGACCCGCTGGGCGCCGATCGCGGGGAAGCGGACCCGGTTGTAGTTGGACACCGGCGCCGCCGGGCTCTTGGCCTGGTTGGGGACGGTGACCCAGGTGCTGCCGTCGTGATACTGGATCTGGTACATCGCGGGTTCGGCGTAGCCTCCCGCCGCGCGGTCGTTGCGGAAGTGCAGCCGCACGTCGTTGAAGGTCTGCGACGAGCCGAGGTTGATCTCGTACCAGTCCTGGGCGTTGGCCGAGCCCTTGGCACCCCAGATCGGGTCGTTGATGGTGTAGCCGTCCACCGCCGCGGCCGTGGTGGTTCCGGACGCGGTGTAGGAGGCCGTGGCGGCCCGGCCCTGGGCGAGGTTGGCCGGGGCGGCGCCGGTGGTGAGGTTGACCCCGGCCTTGGCGAACATGTCGACCACCCGGGCGTCGGTCTGCACCACCTGGGTGGGCGCCTGCATGCCGGGCATCGCGACGTTGTAGCCGACGGTGCCGGCGGTGCCGGGGAAGGTCACCGCGCCGGTGGCCGGGTCGTAGACGAGCCGGGTGAGGCGGTCGACGGTGAGGGCACGGGTGCCGTTGACGTACACCGAGTAGCCCTGCGGGACACCGGCGTAGCGGACGACGCCGTCGGCGGGGTCGTCCCAGACGACGGTCAGGTCGCTGTTGCGGTAGCGCAGGTTGTTGACCGTGAAGTGCGACCAGCCGATGTCGATCGGCGACAGTTCGACCTTGCCGTCGTCGCGCGGGCGCAGCCCCGCCACGTCCTCGACGACCGTCCAGTTGCTGCTGCCCAGGATCGTGTGGTGGATCCAGGAGCGGTAGTCGATGGTCTTCGTCCCGGGGTTCCAGTTGGCCCAGAACTCGTTGGAGTCGGGCCAGGCGGTGTTGCCGCCGACGTACTGCGCCCAGGCGTTCCAGTACAGCAGCTTCTTGTAGTGGTCGGCTGTGATGTAGGAGGTCGGGTAGTTGCGCAGTGCCGAGGAGAGCAGCCGGAACTGCACGGTCGAGTTGATCTGCGAGAAGTTGTTGGAACCCGGGTTGCCCGCGGCCGCCGCGGCGGCCTTGTCCTTCTGGTTGGCGGTGTAGAACGGGAAGATCGGATACTCGGTCTCGTCGTCGAACAGCCGCAGCGCCTCGCGGTAGGTCGCGGTGTTGGGCATCAGGCCCACCGAGTACGGATAGAAGTTGTTGATCTCCTTCCAGGGCACCAGCGCGTTGGTCGACACGTGCCGGTGCTGCAGAACCTTCGCCGTGGGGTTCCAGAGCACGTTGACGACCGCGTTCTTGACGTTGGTGGCGATGGTGCGCATCTCGTTGGCCTTGGCGGTGTCGCCGACCGCGTCGTAGGCGGAGGCCGAGGCCATGGCGTTGCTGTAGACGTAGGCCGACTCGGTGCGGTCCAGGCGCCCGGCACGCCAGTGGAAGGAGACGGCGTCGGCGTCGTTGCCGGTCAGCGCTCCCCAGTCGTACTCGATGAGGTTGTTGTGGTCTTGGTCGTAGAAGGCGAGCTGGCCCTTGACGTCCTGCTCGGCGTAGCGGGCGAGGTTGGCCGCGATGCCGGGCTGGCCGCCGTGGATCTGGTAGCTGCGCCAGGCCGCCTCGGAGATGTACTGGGTGTAGCTGTTGGACCAGTTCTCCGGATCACCCGGGTTGTCCATGTAGCGGCCGTTCTTCGACACCTCCCCCGCCGACACCCACGGCCCGTAGGAGTACATCGGGTTGCGCAGGTACTTGAGCTCGTCGACGAACATCGGCACGGTCAGCGCGATGGCGTTGTTGTACCCCAGTGCCCCCTCGACCGAGGTCGGCCACTGGTAGTCCTGGCCGGGGATGTCGGCGTCCAGGTGGTTGAAGCGCATCAGCCACCAGCGGTAGTAGACGCTCTTCTTGATGGCGGGCTCGGGCACGTCGATGTAGGGCACGTTCTGCGCCCACCACTGGTTGTAGGCCCGCACGTGCGTCGCGAACGCGGCGGCGGGGGTGGCCGAGCGGTAGGACTGGTAGTCGGTGAGCGAGGCCGGGATCTCCTCGGTCACGAAGCCCATCGCCACCTTGGTGGTCACGGTCGCCCCGGCGGCGACGGTGACCGAGCGGGTCAGGTCGGTGCCGCTGACGGCGAAGCCGTCCCCCGACAGCCTGGGGAAGATCGTGGTGAGCTTGTTCTTGGCGTCCACGATGCCGGTGAGCTCGGTGCCCGCCGGGGTCTTGGCGTACGGCGAGGTCGCCCTCAGCGTGAGCGTCTGGGACCCGGAACCGTTGTTGGTGATCGACAGGTTGGTGACGGCGACGTTGTTGTGGGTGATGAACTTGGTGACGTTCACCACCAGGGAGCCGCTGGTGTGCACGCTCTTCCAGTGGCTGGGCGCCTGCCAGCGCTGGGCGGGCTGCTCGGTGAACGTGCCGGGCGAGATCGCCACCGAGTAGGCGTTCTCATTGGAGATGCTCTCCCAGTAGGCCACCTGGCCGCCGAAACCGATGACGGAGGGGGTGTGGTTCTTCATGAAGACCGCGCGGCCCCGGCTCATCAGCCAGGTGCCCGCGGGGTCGTTGCCGGAGCGCGACAGCAACCGGTCCATCCAGAAGTCGGTGCCCGCGCTCTCGGCGTCGTAGATGCTCTGCATCATGTTGCCGGGCGTGTACGAGACGGGCGGTGCCGGAATGGCGGGTCCGCTGAAGGTGGGCAGTCCGATGCTCTGCACCGCCGAGGCGGGGCTGCCGAGCGTGAGTGAGGTCGCGGTGAGAAGCAGGGCGACGGCGGCGGCGGTCAGCGACCGCCGGGCACGGAAGAGGACGGTCATCACTTCACATCTCTCGGGGAAAGGTTGACGCGGGGGCCTGCGTGCTCCTAGAGAGCCATCCATTCCAGGACGCCGGTCGAGTAGCCGGTCCTGGAGGTGATGCTCAGTCTCAGCCGGGTGGTCGAGACCGGGGTGAACGTGGTGACGTTGTAGGTGTTCGCGGCGACGCCGCAGGCCGACTGGCCGGGCACGTCGACGTAGGCGGTGCCGTTCCAGTACTGCACCTTGCAGGAGGCGGGCAGGTCGATGCCCAGGTTGTCGTCGAACCAGTAGGTCGCCACCTTGCCGACGCTCTTGGCGCTGGGCCACTGGTACTCGATCCACTCGGTGCCCTGGTGGTTCCAGTTGCCGTACGCGCCGTGGCTGTGGTCGGCGGAACTGGCCGGGACGTAGCCGTCGTTGATCGCGCCGAGGGTCTCCCACGGGGAGACGTACGACGTGGAGGCGGTGGCGGTGAGGGCGTGGTTGGTACCGGCGGGCGGCTGGCCGCCTCCCCCTCCGCCGCTGGTCTGCACGACCTTCTGCATGGTGCCGTCGGCGTTCCAGTAGAGCTTGTCCAAGGTGACCGAACGGCGGAAGTTGCCCCCGCCGGGTGCCGCGGCGTTGTGGTAGACCATGTACCACTGGCCCTTGAACTCGATGATGGCCGGGTGGTTGGTGGTCGAGCTGACCTGGTCGAGCACCACGCCCCGGTGGGTCCACGGGCCCATCGGGTTACTGGCCGTGGCGTAGCGGATGCACGCGTAGCCGGGCTGGGAGCAGCCGGAGTCGTTGGCGGCGTAGGCGAGGTAGTAGACGCCGTTCCGCTTGAACATCCAGGGGGCCTCCCAGAAGTTGCTCACCCCCGCCGGGGTGATCACCGGGCCGTCCAGGTTGATCATGTCGGGCTTGAGCTTGGCCGCGCGCAGGCCGTAGTAGGAACCCCAGTAGATGTAGGCCTGGCCGTCGTCGTCGGTGAAGACCGTCGGGTCGATGTTGAGCGGCGAGGAGTTCGGGGTGCTGTCGCTGATCAGCGGCCCGCCCTTGGCGTCGGTGAACGGGCCGAGCGGGCTGTTGCCGACCGCGACGCCGATGTCCATCCAGCCCGCGCCGTTGCCGTTGACCGGGACGTACCAGTAGTACTTGCCGCCGCGGGGCTCGACCTCCCCCGCCCACGCGTCGGCACCGCCCCAGGGGAAGTTCGACAGCGAGAGCCTCGCCCCCTGGTCCGTCCAGGTCGTGGCGTCGGTGGAGGAGAACACGTGCCAGTCACGCATGACGAAGTTGGTGCCGCCCGGGGCCGCTTCGTCGTGGCCGGTGTACAGGTACATGGTGTCGCCGACGACCAGCGCGGCGGGGTCGGCGGTGTAGATGGACGTCGTGATCGGGCTCGCGGCGGGTGCGGGTCCGGCCGAGGCGAGGACGAGGGTGAAGGCGAAGATCATGGCGAGGGCCGTTGTCCATCGTCTTCTCATGACACTGCTCCTGGGGGGTGATCATGGCGCTTGCCAATGTCCGGCAACTATTTGTGTTAACGCTAACAATTCCGATCGCGGGAACTCGCCGCCCGGAACGAGGAACCCTGAGCTTTGTTTCGCCGAGGTTTCCTGAGTGTTTGCGATAACAGAATCGCTGTCAAGACCCAATCTCCAGGGCTGTCAGAAACGCTTTGGCCTGGTGCTTTGCCGGTCCACTTAACGCCTGCGGCCGAAAAAAGTTGGAAAAAAAATGATAGGGCTAACATTTGCGATGTCTGAGCCTCGAACAGCGAGAGAGGGGATTTACCGGGGGCCGACCGTGGACATTCGGCGGCCCCTCGATCACCCCGGGGACGTGACCGCGCCCCTTTCCGCGGCACGCCTTTCCACCGGCGACCGGTCAGGAGGCTCCCGGCGCGAGCGTTTCCAGGAGAGAACCGGCGGCCCGGCCGGGTCGCCGAAACCCCAGACGGTCGCGGGAAGCCGGCGGTCACCCCGCACCTGGCCCCCGTACTCGAAGTACGCGGCGGCCGGATCGTCACCCGGGACCCCGGCCAGCACCTCCCCCGCGAATTAAGGGAATGCTTAGGTGGCCGTTGACAGCTTCGCGGGGCCGGAGTGCACTGGGCTGGCGAGCCGGTCAAGTCGTGCACCGTGCTCGCGGCGATGGCCGACGGCCGCGAGCAGCAGGGAGATCACTGGGGGCTCCGTAGGGCGGCGGGCGGTCAGCGGGCACGGGGTGCCGCGAGGCGCAGGGGCGGGGTGTGGATGTCGAACGGCAACCGCCGCTGGGCCAGGATCGAGTGGGGCACCGAGTCGGGGGTGGTCAGGCCGAGCTGCTCGAAGACGCGGAAACGCGCCGAGACGGCGGTGAGATGCCGGGGACGCATCGGCGGGTGCCAGATGCTGTAGGTGCCGACGCGCCCGTCGCGGCGGCGGTACCAGCCGAGGGTGGGATGGGTGAGCATGGCCATCCACTCGTGCTCGCCGTCGAAGCCGTCGAGCCGTGCGGAGCGCGCGCCGGTCCCGACCGCCTCGCAGGCGGCGTTGTCGGCCTCCAGCCGCCAGCGCGCGGGGGTCGCCTCCCAGCTCGCGGCGATGTCGATACGCGTGCGGTCCCACGGCATGCCCCACAACCACTTCGGCACGGCGACCAGCGGATGATCGAGTCCGGTGCAGAAGAACCAGACCCCGGGTCCGCCGGCCGTCGTGACGTACGCCCGGTAGTTGATCTGGCCGCAGCCGATGGCCACGGGTGGCAGGAGGCGGAAGTGGAAGTCGCGGTCACGGAAGGCGACCGCGGAGACCAGCGCCCCGTTACCTCCGTCCTCGAAGGTGAACTCGGCGGGGGCGAAGCCCTCGGGCAGCAGGCGGGCGAGCGCGCCGGTGGGCACCCGGTAGCTGACGATCGCGAAGTCGTCCAGCTCCGTCCGCGCGTGGTGCCAGCGCGGCAACGGTCTCGGGGTCCCGTTGAAGGCCATGAGCGCACAGGATAGGGCAGGCGAGGGTCACGTGGACGGCGCGGAGCGAGAAGACCTATGCGGGGTCGCCGAACCAGGTGGCCAGCGCCTCCCGGAGGCCGAAGCTCACGGGGTCGCCCGTTTCCTCGTCAGGGGCCGTCCAGGCGACGTAGCCGTCCGGGCGGATCAGCAACCCGGCGGGGACCCGCCGACTGGAAGTGGCGGTGACGACGTCCACCCGGTCCTTCCAGCCCGCCGCCGTCTCATCCAGCTCGTCGCCCCCACCGAGGTCGAGGAGGAGCGGCCGGGCGCCGTGCGTCAGGTCCGCGAGCCGCACGGTGCCCGTGTCCGTGGCGAGGGAGAGATCCGGTGCCGGGCGGCCGAGGAGGGGGTGCGGCACCGGACAGGCACTCCCCATGTCGTAGCGGATGTCCGAACCCGCCACGAGCTCGGCGATGTGCCGCCGGTTCTCCTTGTGTTCGAGCAGCTCGGCGAAGAGTGCGCGCAGCGCGGTGACCTCTTCGCCAGGGGCGAGCAGGGCGGCCTGCGCCCGGGTGTGCATGACGACCCGCCGGCCCACGGGGTGCCGTTCGCCGTGGTAGGTGTCGAGCAGTCCCGGCGGCGCCCAGCCGTGAACCTCGGCGGCGAGTTTCCAGCCGAGGTTCACGACATCCTGCAGGCCGAGGTTGAGCCCGGGACCGCCGACCGCGGAGTGGACGTGCGCGGCGTCCCCGGCCACCAGCACGCGACCGGCGCGGTAGCGGTCGGCCAGGCGGGTGTTGCCGCCGGTGAGGCGGCGGAGCACATGGGGTCCTCGACCCGCGGGCGGGGTCATCGGCAGGTCGGCCCCGAGCACCCTGCGCACGCTGTCACGCAGCTCCTCCAGGGTCATCGGCACCCGCTCGTCGGTCTGCCCCCGCCCCCACTCCATGGTGGTCACGAGGTGCACGCCCGGCTCGAACGACGCGAGGGCGAACACGCCGTGTGCGGTTCGGTGGATCATGAACGGCCTCCAGCGTGCCCCGGCCAGCAGCAGCTCGCCGGTCGCGGGGTCGAGCACCGAGGCGGGCAGGACGGCGTGGGCGCTGCGCGACACGACGTCCTCGGCGGTGACGCCGGGGAAGCCGATACCCGCCCGCTTCCGTACGACGCTGTGGGCTCCGTCGCAGCCGACCAGATAGCGGGTGCGCAGCTCGTAGTCTCCGCCGGGGGCGTGGACGGCGACCGTGACACCGTCCCCGTCCTGCGCCAGGTCCACCAGTTCGTGGCCGCGCCGGATCTCCACCCCGAGCTCCAGCGCCCGCTCCTGTAACAGCTGCTCCAGGCGGCGCTGCGGGATCGGGAGGATGTGCAGCGGGCCGGGGTCCAGCGCGCTCAGGTCCAGGTGCATGCCGCCGAACATGAAGAACGGCGCGGGAACCGGGGGGTGTGAGGCACCGGTGAACCGCCGGTACAGGCCCCGGCTGTCGAGAACCTGGACCACCTGCCCGACCAGGCCATTGGCCCGGGGCTCCTCGCCCGGCTCCGGCAACCGCTCCAGCAGCACCGGGCGGACGCCTGCCAGGCTCAGCTCGCAGGCCAGCATCAGCCCGTTCGGGCCGCCGCCGGCGATCACGACGTCAACGGACATCACAAACCTCCTTGATCGGATGAGGGAGCGGGCGCGATGGCACACCGCCCGCCGGGGCCGGCGGAACAGCCATGGCCCTTATACGGCCACGCGTTGAAACCGTCTCGGTGCTCGCGCACCGCCCACGAATGTCAATATAGGTTGACACCAACCCTACGTCAACCTTAGTTGACGAGAGGTCTGCGCCTTCCCTCGAACACCGGGGAGCACATCTGGAAGCACGGCCGCGACCGTGCCCGGTGGCCGTGTTCGCGTCAACGACCGCGGCCGGGATCCTCCGGGTTCCCCCCTGCCGGGAATTGCTGCCAGGATCGGCACATGGTGAGGATCGGACAGGTGGTGCTGGGCGTCACCGACATGCGACGTGCCGTCGACTTCTGGACGCGGGCGCTGGACTACGCACCACGCGAGGGCGAGACCGGGGACGACTGGACCGTGATCGACCCGGCGGAGGGGAACGGCGTCCCGCTGGCACTCGACGTCAGCCGGACACCGGTGCGCCGGCACCCCCGGATGCACCTCGACCTGTTCGTCCCCGACGCCGCCGGGCAGGCGTCAGAGGTGGAGCGGCTGGTGTCACTGGGGGCCGAACGGGTCGCCTGGGACCTCTACCCGGACGACCCCGACTTCGTGGTCCTCGCCGACCCCGAGGGCAACGTCTTCTGCGTCATCGACCTCAGTCACGGCTGAGAACCGGAGCGCGGCCACCCTGCCGGGCCCGTCCCGCCCCGTATCCAGGCGGTTCCCCACCAGGTACGCCATGCGGCCGACTACGACATGGGGCTCCTGCACGAGCGCGTGGCGGCCCGGGTGTCACGCGCCGGAGGGGTTACCCCGGGCCGGGTCTCAAGGCGTACCTGGACGACACCGCGACGGGTCGGCACCGGCGAGAACGGCTCCCTAGGCGACCACGGCGGGCGAACGGTCGCCGGCGATGCGAATGGCGAGGCCCGCGAGCACGGTGCCCATCAGGTAGCGCTGCACGCGCATCCAGGTGGGCCGCCGGCCGAGGAAGGTCGCGACCGAGCCCGCGGTCAGCACGATCATCGCGTTGACCGACAGGGCGATGACGATCTGGGTGGCTCCCAGCAGGAGGCTCTGCGTGCCGACGTCACCCCGGGCCGGATCGACGAACTGGGGCAGCAGCGACACGTACAGGATGGCGATCTTGGGGTTGAGCAGGTTGGTGACCAGTCCCATGGAGAACAGCCGCCGCGGCGGGTCCGCGGGGAGGACGCCGGGGGCGAAGATCGGCTCACCGCCGGGCCTGACCGTCTTCCAGGCCAGCCAGAGCAGGTACCCGGCGCCCGCGAGCTTGACCGCGACGTAGACGGCGGGCACCATCGCGAAGATCGTGGCGATCCCGGCCACCGCCGCCAGCAGGTAGACCAGGAAGCCCGCCGCGACGCCCGCCAGCGAGATCAGCCCGGCCCAGCGTCCCTGCGTCACGGACCGCGACACCAGGTAGATCATGTTGGGGCCGGGAGTGAGCACCAGGCCGAGGGCGACCGCGGCGATACCCGCGAGGGCGCTGACAGAGATCATGGGCACATCATCGAGCATCCCTCCCGCCGGGAGAACGGCCAATTTTCAGAATTGGCCTGGTAACCATCGATCCCGGCCGCCGGCCGATCGGACCAGGGCCCGGGGACACCCTCGCCCCGGCGGTGAAGACCCTGGCCGGATTCACCCGGTCAAGGACACCCGATACGGCAGATGAATTCTAGTATCGGTAGTGATAAATGGCGTTGACGGTGGCATACGTGTTGAAGTCGGCATCGCCGTTGTAGTAGTTCCACCAGGCCTTTTCCAGGCGCGAGTCGACGACGGAACATCGGCTGGTGCGAGACCCACCACGCTTGATGGATCCTATATAGACCTGTCCCTTTCCCACTACGCGCCCGTTGACCCGGAGGGTGCACTTGCCCCCCACCCAGTCGATCTGACGACGGCTCTTGTTCGTGACGGTGACATGGATCACACAGGCGGTCTCACACCACCCGAAGCGCAGCTTGAGCCGGATTCCAGGGGCCTCTGCGGCTGCGGCCGAGGGAACCGCGACAAGCGCGGCGGCGCACAGGAGGGCACTTATCAGAGCGATCAAACGTCTCACGGCATGCCTTAATCCGGAAATCACCATATTTAATCGATAATTCCACATGCCCCCATTCACCACAACGCTGTTCATCGGTGGCCGGCCAGGACCTCATCGAGGTTCTTCGCCCTGACAGCGCAGACCACGGACGCACCTCGGAAAAAGGCGGCACGCCATTTCAGGGCGCTCGCCCTTCACCACGAAAAGGCCGTCTCCGGCACCCCGCGCCGGCGGATGGCGAGACCTCGCCTCAGAACTCCCCGAAGTCCCGGCACCGCCCACCTGGCCCATCGGCCGGCGCGGCGGGGAGGCTGCGCGACCCGCGGTCAGGCCTCGCGGAAACGGATGTCGCGAGATGACGCCTCAGGGGCGACGAAGTCGAGCAGGCGTGCTCCCTCCACCTCCAGGTCCGCCCGCTCCCCCGCGCTCACCGGCGCGAACAGCTCCACCTCCAGGATCGCCTCGCCCCGTTTCCCCGTCACCTTCCACATTCCCCGTACGAAGCCGTCGACCAGTACCGTCGCCTTGATGATGCCGTTGATCGTGAAGATCCGTCCCCGATACTCCTCCTCCGTGATCCGGGTCCTGGTCCGCGGGGCGAACGACAGCAGCATGTTGTCGAACTCCGACAGGTAGCGCACCGGGGCAGGGGTCTCGGGGCCGGGGCGTGGCGCCTCGGGCAGGTCGAACAGCTCCGCGCCGTCCTCGGTCGCGAAGGTCCGCAGGCCCATCCCGCGGACGATCTCCCCCAGACGGGTCATGCCCGACCACTGCTGGACGTCCATCACCGTGGCGGGACCGTAGGCGGCGAGATAGCGGCGGATCGCCTCCTCGGCGGAGGGCCGCTCCTCCTGCGACCGGCCCAGCCATGCCTCCGCGGTGGTGTGGGTGGCCTGGCCACCCACACCCCAGATGCCTCTCGGCGGGACCTGCACCAGCGCCAGCGTGTTGCGCACCCCGGCGGCCAGGGCGTCGGCGGGGGAATCCGGCCACCGCTCCCGCAGCACCGCCCCGAGCTCACGGAAGGTCAGCGGACGCTCCTCCACCAGCTCGCGCCCCGCGGCGGTCAGCTCGTCCAGGTCCACGCCGGCCAGGCCCCTGCTGTGCATACCCCGCAGGCCCCGCGCCAGCAGCGGTCCCAGCAGCGGGCGAAGCGCCAGGCAGTCGTCGGCGGTGACCAGGTGGATGGTGGAGCGCATCAGCGCCAGCCTCACCACCAGGCGCTCGTTGATCAACCGGGCGAGGTCGTCGTGGGCGAACCCGGCCAGACGTGCCCAGAGCCCGACGTAGGGAGGGTTGGGGGCCTGTGCCTGCATGCCGTACAGGTGCCGGACCGCCTCCAGCGCGGACAGCTCGGCGCGGGCCAGCAGCAGCTGCCGCCCCAGGGTGGCCCGGTTGAGCGCGCGCCGGCTGAGCACCTCGGGCATGCGTGTCCTCTCGTCGCGAGTCGCGGCGGCGCGGTCTCGTCTTGATCCACTTCAAGCTACCAGAACGGAATAATTCATCCCAATACTGCTTCCAGCGGGCGGGATCGCGGGCGGTGCCAGGTCAGAGGGTCGGCGGCACCCACACGTACGGCGTCGTCGTCGTGATCGCCTCCAGGCCGAGCCTGGCCAGGATCGGGCGGCTGGCATCGGAGGCGTCCACCTGCACCAGGCGGAAACCTCGCGCCACCGCCAGCTCCGCCCGGTACGACACCATCGCCCGGTAGATACCCCTGCCCCGCCACTCCTTCAGGGTCGAGCCGCCCCACAGGGAGACGAAGTCGGTGCCCTCGTGGAAACGCACCCATGCCGCGCACACCAACTGCCCGCCCGCCTCGGCGATCACCACCGTGCACGGATCTCCAGGACCGGCGAGCTCGCGCTCCAGCATGCCGGGCAGCCAGCCGTGGTCGGCATCCCAGACCGTCTCCTCCAGCTCGCGGATGCGCTCCAGGTCATCCCGCCCCGTCACCTCGCGCAGCCGCACCCCGGCGGGTGGCACGTGGGCACCGGCCAGCTCACCGGCCTCGCCGACGAGCACCGTCTCCCGCTCCCCCGCCTCGAACCCGGCCACCGCGAGCCGCTCGGGCAGGTCGGCGGGCAGGTCATAGCCGTGGTACTTCCACTCGACCTCGCGCCCGACCCGGGTGAAGAAGTCCCGCTGGCGCGCGATGAAGGCGTCCAGCTCGACACCCTCCAAACCACCAAGGTCACGATATGTCAGGAAGCCTTGGCCGTGGCCGTTCGACACGACCCTCAGCAGCGGCCCGATCCTCTCGGCCGTGCGACCCGGCATCGGCCGGGCCCGGAGCTGCTCGTCATATGCCCGAAGGTAGGCGGAAACCCGCGATGAGATGTCCATTGGAGACAGCCAACCACACACTTATCGGCTTCGACATGGCGTTATGGACCTAGACACGGTCCAGGCGCCGGTGCGGGAGCGATGGCCGCTCCACCTCGATCGGATCGCCGGGCCGCACCTCACCGCCCGCCACCACCACGCCCATCACCCCGGCCCTGCGGACCAGCTCACCGTTCTCGTCCCGGCCCACCACCTGCCTGAGCAGGCCCTTCTGGAAACCCTCGATCTGCCCACAGGGATTGCGCAGCCCGGTCACCTCCACCACCGCGTCCCGCCCCAGTCTGAGCAGCGTCCCCACCGGCAGGCCGAGCAGGTCGACGCCCCGGGTGGTGACGTTCTCCCCCAGCTCTCCGGCGGCCACCGAGAAGCCCGCGGCCCGCAGTTCGTCGTGGAGCTCGGCCTGGATCAGATGAACCTGGCGCAGGTTGGGCTGGGTGGGATCCTGCGCCACCCGCGACCGGTGTTTCACGGTCACCCCGAGATGCGCGTCCCCCTCCACGCCCAGCCCGGCCAGCAGCCGGATGGCGGGTTCCGTGAACTTGCCGAAGGTGTGGGTGGCGCTACGGCTGACCGCCGTCACTCGTCCGTCCGTCATGCCGCGATCCTTCCCCCTCTTGGGCTGAGACGGAATCCGGTGCCCGCGCCTTTACGGTGTGGATTCATGACACCCGATAGGGTCGGCATGGTGAGCGTGCCAGCCGTCCCCGCCTCGCCCGGCCCCTCCATCGAGCCCGCGCGAGACCCCTACCGGGTGTATCTCGACTCCCTGACCAGCGCCGAGTCCCGCCGCACCATGCGCGGCTGTCTCGACAGGCTCGCGGCGCTCGTCTCCGGCGACGAGGTCTCCAGCGGCGCGGGCCGGCCCTGGCACCTGCTGCGCTATGAGCACACGGTGCGCATCCGCGCCCTGATGACCGAGCGCGGCTGGTCCCCCTCGTACGTCAACAAGCACCTGGTCGCGCTGCGCAGGGTGCTGCGCGAGGCCTGGCGGCTCGGCCTGATGACCGCCGAGGAGTACCAGCGCGCCGCCGACCTGCCGACGGTCGAGCACACCCGCCTGCCGACGGGCCAGCACGTCCCGCCTGAGGTGGTGGGCGCCGCGCTGGCCGCCTGCGACCGCGACGACTCCCCCGCGGGGGTCCGCGACGCCGCCCTGCTGGCGGCGCTCTACTCCACCGGCTGCCGCCGCGCCGAGATCGCCGGGCTCGCACTGGGCGACTACGACCCCGGCTCCCGCTCGCTGCGGGTGCGCGGCAAGCGCGACAAGGAGCGGATGGTCTACCTCACCACCGAGGCCATGGCCAGGACGGAACGTTGGCTGGCCGTACGGGGCCGCGCCGCGGGGGCCCTGTTCTGCCCCGTCAGCAAGCTCGGCCGGCTGCGGACCAGGGACGGCGGGCCCGCGCCCATGACGGGACAGGCGGTCGCCGACATCCTGGCCAGACGCCTGGCCGAGGCCGGGGCCGGGGCACGCACCCCGCACGACTTCAGGCGCACCTTCATCGGCGAGCTGCTCGACGCCGGGGTGGACCTGGCCACCGCGCAGGCCCTCGTCGGCCACTCCTCCCCCGCCACCACGGCCCGCTACGACCGCCGCCCCGAACGACGCCGCCGCGAGGCCGTCGACAGGATCACCCTGCCCGCCCCCAGGCCGCTCTGACCGTCGGCGTGGAATCGCGGGCGGTGATCCCAGGTGATCCCACCGGCACCGACGGCCCCCGATCTCGCCACGATTCACCAGCCGCGCGGTAACTGTCGGTGGCGCCCCCTACTATGAGCCACCTCAAGGAGGGATGACCGCTCATGGTGAACGCACTGAGGGTTTCGCTGCTGGTCACGACCGACCTGCCACCGGATACCGACCTGACGGAGTTCGGGCGGTTGCTGGTTGACTCGGTGCGCACGCTCCAGCGGGACGAGGTGACCTATCCCGCGTTCCTGCGCGGCGGGGTGTTCTGGCTGGACCGGCCCCTGCCGCCGTCCGACGACGGGACTCCCCGCGCGGCGGCCGAGGAGCTGCGGTTCGCGGCGCTGCTGGGTCATCTGTCGGCCGGTCACCCGCCGGGCTCCTCGAAGGAGACGGTCGCCGACGCCTGCCGGGCGATCACCGCCGCCGTCGCCGCCAGGTACGGTGACCTGGGCAGCCCGCCCGCCGTGATGGCGATCCGCAGCGAGGACGTGCGTGAGCGCACCCCCTCCTCGGCCGTCTCCGTCGGACCCGCGGAGACGTTCCCCAAAACCGCGGATCCCTCCGC
>NZ_JBEXGU010000141.1:0-25549 GCF_040607515.1 Streptosporangium sp. NPDC005286
GCGTCGCGGGCGGGCGCCTGGGACCCGGCCGCCCGTCACTATGTCGAAAGGTGGTGAAACCGTGATCGGCCAGGTGAGCGAGTCGCTGAAGAACCTGCTGGAGGCCGAGATGTCCCCGGCGAGCCCCGTCACGCTGCTCTCTCCGGCAGACACCAGCTCCCAGCAGTCCCGCGTGAACCTGTTCCTCTACTGGCTCCGCCCCCATCCGCAACTACGCAACCAGCTGCCCGCCATCGCGCCTGACGATCCCGGCCGGCTGGTCACCCCGCCGTTGGTGCTCAACCTGTACTACCTGCTGACGAGCTACACCCCGCTGGACGGCCAGTTCGGCCTGGCGGACTCCCAGACGATCATGGCGGAGGCGATGCGGGTCCTGCACGAGCATCCCATCGTCCCGCAGGAGCACCTGGAGCCCGGTCTGCGGCAGGGCGAGGTGAAGGTCACCCTGCACTGCGCCGATGTGGAGGAGCTGAGCAAGGTCTGGACCGCGCTGACCAAGGATTTCCGGCTGTCCGCCGTCTACGAGGTCTCCTACGCGCCGGTGCCCGCGCGCGGCCGCACGCCGGTGGCGCGCCCGGTCGAGACGACACGCCTCGGGGTCGAGGTGACGCGGTGAGCGCGACCGCACCACCGTTCGCCGATAGCCGGCAGCACCTCGCGGCCGAGTTGGCCTGGTTGGACCGGGCGCTGCTGGCGCTGGTGAACACCACAGCGCCAGCCGGACCCGGGTGGGCGGCCGAAGGTGACGGAGAGCCCTTCGACTCGCCAGAGTCGGTCCGGCAGGCCCGGCAGGACCTGGTGGCCCGGGTCGAGGCCGGCCATGAGCATGGGAGCCCGCTGGTCCTGCCCCGGCTCAGCGCCCTGTTCGGGCTGACTCCCGAGGAGGAGCTGCTGCTGGTCGCCTGCGCCGCCCCCGAGATCGACCCCCGCTACGGCGAGCTCTACGGTCACCTCCACGGCGACGCGACCCGATGGCGGCCCAGTGCGCGCCTGGTGACAGCCGTCGCGGGCTTCGACCGGCGTTGCCCGGTGGACGGCGGCGCACTGCTCGACCCGCAGGCGGCAGCCTTCCGCTGGCGCCTGGCCGGCCCGGCGGACAACGGCGCGGCGCACCGGCCGGGCCATGGCATCGCCCTGGATCCCGGCATTCTCGCGCTGATCACCGGGCACCGGTGGGAGGACGGCCGGATCGACGCCGCGCTGCGCCCGCTGCCCGCCGCCGACCCAGCGGCCTGGCCGTACGGGGACGCCGTCGATCGGCTCGCCGTGCTCTTGGCGGACGACACCGGGCGCATCGTCGCGCACTTCCACGGTCCTCTGGCCTCCGAGGGCCGGCGGGTGGCGCTGGCCGCGTGTCGTCGCCTCGGCGTCGGCCTGCTGCACGCGGACGCCGGCGAACTGCTGGCGTTGTCGCAGTCCGGCGAACTGCCGCTGGCAGACGGGCTACGCCTGCTGTACCGGCAGGCGGCGCTGGGCGGGGCCGGGGTGTACCTGTCCGGACTGGACGCGTTGCTGGACGACCCCCGGGCGGTGGCGCACCTGCGCACGCTGGAGGGGCTCCTGCCGGATGCGTCGTGGTTCACCTGTACCGAGGCCGAGCGGTTGTGGCTGCCCGGGCCGTCGTTGCCGACGCACATCACGTTCCTGCCGTTCGAGCCGCCGGCACTGGACCATCGGCAGCGCCGTACCGTCTGGGAGCGGGCGATGCCCGGGCTGCCGGACGAGCAGATGGTTGCGCTGGCCACGCACTTCCCATCCACCCCCGGCGAGGTCGCCGACGCGGTGCGGCTGGCCCGCGGCCGGGCCAGAGCAGCCGGCGGCGACGAGCCGGCCTACGAGGACCTGTTGTGGGCCTGCCGGGCGCCGTCGCGCGCCGCTCTCGGCGGCCTGGCCCGGCCGCTCACCCCCCGGACCGGTTGGGATGACCTGATCCTGCCCGCCGACGTGCTGGAACAGCTGCGGGAGTTGTGCGCCCAGGTACGTCACCGGGGCTTGGTCCTGGACGAGTGGGCCCTGGGCCGGCGCACCGCGCTGGGGCACGGGGTGCAGGCGTTGTTCCTCGGCCCCAGCGGCACCGGCAAGACCCTCGCCGCCGAAGTGGTCGCCGCGGCCGTGGGCATGGGCCTGGTGAAAGTAGACCTGTCGACCGTGGTGAGCAAGTACATCGGCGAGACGGAGAAACACCTCGCGCGAGTCTTCACCGCCGCAGAGCGCTCCGGCTCCATCCTGCTCTTCGACGAGGCGGACGCGTTGTTCGGCAAACGCTCGGAGGTCGGCGACGCGCACGACAGGTACGCCAACATCGAGGTCAGCTACCTGCTGCAACGCATCGAGGAGTACGCGGGCGTGGTGATCCTGGCCACGAACTTCGCCCAGAACATCGACGAGGCGTTCCAGCGCCGCCTCCGGGTGTCGATCAGTTTCCCGTTCCCGGACGAGGCGGCCCGGCTGGCCATTTGGCGCCGCCACCTGCCCGGCGAGCTGCCGGTGACCGCCGACCTGGACCTCACCCGGATGGCACGGCAGTTCAAGGTGCCAGGCGGGGTCATCCGCAAGATCGTGTGGAACGCGGCGTTCCTGGCGGCGGACGACGGCGGGCGCATGGACGCCGGGCACCTGCTGCTGGCCACCAGAAGGGAGTACGAACGGATGGGAAAGCCCTTCCCCGCATCGGGGGTGGCGCGATGAGGGTGCGCCGGGTGGTCGTCCGCGTGGAGATACCGGCCTGCGATCCGGCTCGCGCCCGCGCCCTGGCCGTGGCGGCCCTCGCGAGAGTCGCCGCCGGGACTCCCGGCCCGGGCCCCGGCCGGATCGCGCACCTTCAGGTACGCGTGGACGCCGCCGCCAGTGATCGGGTGCTGGCCGCCCGGATCGCGCGGACGATCGCCGCGGCGATCACCGAGCGGGCGGGGAGGTGACGGCGGTGGCCACCGGTCTGTCCAACCAGCCCAAGTTACTGAAAGGTGCCCTCGTCGACACCGACCTGTTCGCGACGCCGCCGCTGATCGTGCCGTTCCAGTTCAACCCCGAGACGCTCACCCGGCGCAGGAGCGTCCGCATCCCCGCGCCGCCGTCCCGGCGGGGCCGGGAGGAGAGCACGCCC
Organism: Streptosporangium sp. NPDC005286; assembly: GCF_040607515.1. Lineage (NCBI taxonomy): Bacteria > Bacillati > Actinomycetota > Actinomycetes > Streptosporangiales > Streptosporangiaceae > Streptosporangium > Streptosporangium sp. NPDC005286. The sequence continues at coordinate 3,104 of NZ_JBEXGU010000141.1, forward strand.
GACGACCAGAGCCTGGAGGCCCAGAACACGGTGACGGAACCGGAGACGATGTCGATGGACATCCGGTTGGACGCGACGGACGCGCTGGAGCGCGGCGACCCGGTCGCGGCCGAGTACGGGGTGCTGCCCGCGTTGTCCGCCCTGGAACTGATGATCACTCCGCGGTCGGAGACGCGGCTTGGCGGCGTGGTCGGTTTCACCTCCGACTTCGGGTTCGGTGATCGGCTGGTGACCCCGGTGCTGATCTTCGTGTGGGGTCGGCAGCGGCTGTTCCCGGTGCGGCTGACCTACCTGAACATCGAGGAGGTCGAGTACAACGCGAACCTCAGCCCGGCACGGGTGATCGTCGGTGTGACGCTCCAGGTGCTCAGCGGCGGCAACCTGTTCCAGCGGTACACGCTCGCCCAGCGCACCCTGCTGGCGGCGCTGAACGCGCGTGGTGCCGGCGCGCCCGACCTCGCCCGATCGATCGTCCCCAGGTAGGTGATGCGCCATGCTCTTTCCCGGATCCCGTTACGCGGCCATCGAGGTAGTGGAGGTGGCCGATCCCGACGGCACGCGGCGCCGGACGCTGGTCACGCGCCGCGTCCCGCGCACGCCCGGCGTGCTGGAGTACGTCGTGCTGGACGGCGAACGACTGGACCACCTCGCCGCCCGCTTCTACTCCGACCCGCAGAAGTACTGGCTGATCCTCGACGCGAACCCGGAGGAGCTGGACCCGTTCCGGCTCATGCGCCCGGGCCGGCGCATCCGGATCCCGCGCGACCGGACGGCCCCGCGGTGATCAGAGAGATCGTGCGCCTTCGGATCGACGGCAGGCCCCAGGACGGCCTGGTGCCCGACATCATCGAGATCGGCGTGGACGAGTCCGTCGACCAGGCCGACGTGGTCCGCCTCCGGATGGCGGTCACCCGGCGGCTGGACGGCACCTGGACCTACATAGACGACCCCAGGTTCGGCGTGTGGCGGCGGCTGACCGTCGAGGCCGGATACCCGCCCGCCGCCCAGATCCTGTTCGACGGCTACCTCACGCACACCACGGTGAGCTTCACCGTCGACGACGACCCCTACCTGGAGGTGTCGGGCATGGACGCCAGCGCCCTGATGAACCTGCAGGAACGGCGGCGGCCCTGGCCGAACAAGGCCGACCACCAGATCGCCCAGGCGGTGTTCGACTCCTACGGCCTGAGCTGGGAAGTGGAGGACACCCTCGTGCAGCACACCGAGCAGGTCGCCATCACCGTCCAGTACGAGACCGACATCCAGTTCCTGCGCCGGCTCGCCGCCCGCAACGGCTTCGAATGCCGGGTACGGGCCGGCGTCGGCTATTTCCGTAGCCCGAACGTGGGCGGCACGCCGCAGAAGCTGCTCGCGTTCGGGTTCGGCCGGGAGGCGAACCTGGCCTCGCTCACGGTCCAGGTCGACGGCACCCCGGCCACCGCGCCGCAGATCCGGCGGGTGGACCCGGTCAGCAAGCAGGAGGACGTCAAGACGCTGGAGGACCTGCCCGAGCAGCGGCTCGGCGCGGACACGCTCCGCGAGTTGCGGGCGGGGCTGCCCGACGGCGACTTCCTGGTGACCCGGCGGGCGCCGGCCTCCCCCGCCGAAATGGAGTCCTGGCTGCGCGCCGCGCACACCCGGGCCAGCCGGTTCGTCACCGTGCACGGCGAGATCGACTCCCGGGCGTACCGCAGCGTGTTGCGCCCCGGCCGCCCGGTGGTCATCAAGGCGGTCGGCGAGCGCCACAGTGGCACCTACTACGTCGTGCGGGTCGGGCACACGTTCACGGTGGACGGGTACCGGCAGTCGTTCGAGGCCTACCGCAACGCGCTCGGTGTGACCGGTACGGAGCAGTTCGCCCCGCCTGGTCTGGAGCCGATCCCGCCCGGCCTCGACACCGAGAGCCGGACGGACGGCAACCGCGTGCTGCCCGGCCGCCAGGTCGGCACCGTCCTGCCGGGAGGACGGCGATGACCGGCCGACAGCCCCGCATCGACTACGTCACCAAGGACTACGAGGGCTTCAAGCAGGGGATGCTCAACCAGATCCCGCTGCTGCTGCCGGACTGGACCGACCGCGGCGAGGCCGACTTCGGTGTCGTGCTCATCGAGCTCGTCGCCTACGTGGCCGACATCCTCAGCTACTACCAGGACCGGGTCGCGAACGAGGCGTTCCTGGCCACCGCCACCCAGCGGCGCTCGGTGACGGAGCTGCTGCGCCTGATCGGCTACCAGATCGACCCGGGGCTCGCCGCCTCGGCCGTCGTCCACGTCGACGTCACCACCGACCTCGACGTCGGCCCCGACGAGCTGCCGTTCCAGGTGCGCACGGCCGGACGGCCCGGTGAGGTGGAGGTCACGTTCGAGGTGATCCAGCCGTTCAGCCTGCGCCCGGCCAACAACGAGATCCCGCTCGCCGCCATCCCGGCGCTCCCGGCGGGGACCGCCGCGGTCGAGCTGCCGCCCGGCGCGCACCGGCTCGTCCCCGGGTACCGCGTCTATCTGGAGGAACGGCCCGCGCAACCGGCCCGCCCGCGCCGCTCTCCGCCCCTCACCGTGACCGGCGTGCGCCGGCTGGTGAGCGGCGACGACGAGATCAGCTGGCTCCCGCCGCTGCCCGCGTCGTTCCAGCCAGGCGCGACCGTGCTGCGCGGCAACAACATCGTCGCCACCCACGGCGTCACGGTGGCCGACGAGCCGGTCTACGTCGCCGACGGCACGCCCGGCCAGCGCTTCACCCTGGCCCGCACCCCGGTGACCCACCTGTTGCGCACGGAGGACACCCGCCGCCGCAGGTCCCGGCCCGAGCTGGAGGTACGCGTGGACGGGGCGCCGTGGCGGCAGGTGGAGAGCCTGTCCGCGAGCGGCCCGGCCGACCTGCACTACACCACCGAGATCGACGAGAACGACGTGATGACCGTGGTGTTCGGCACCGGCGCGCGGGGTAGCGTGCCGACGGCCGGGGCCGAGGTCCGGGCCCGCTACCGGATCGGCCTCGGCGTCGTGGGCAACGTTGGCCCGGACGTCCTCACCGTGCCCACTTCGTTGGCCGCGGTCGCCGCCGTGACGAACCCGTTCGCGGCCGAGGGCGGCGCCGACCGGGAGTCCACCGAGGAGGCGAAGATCGCCGGCCCCGGCTCGGTCATCGCGCAGGAGCGCGCGGTCACCCTGGAGGACTACGAGCTGCTCGCGGCGGGCGTCGAGGGCGTCGGCAAGGCCAGGGCCCGGGTCGGGCTGCGTGGCGGCTACAAGGTCGTGCAGGTCTTCATCGCGCCCGAGAACCCGCTGACCGTGCCGCCCCCGCCGCCCTCCGACGACCTTCGCGCGACGGTCGCGCGGCGGCTGGAGTCCCGCATGCCGGTGAACCGCATGGCCGGCGTGGAGGTGCTGGATCCCGCCTACGTGCCCATCGACATCACGGTCGAGGTGCACCTGACGGCCGAGGCGAGCCGGTCACAGGCGGTCGAGGAGGTACGCGGGCTGCTCACCGGCCTGTTGTCGTTCTCCGCCCAGGACTTCGGCCGCCCGGTGCGCGCGGGCGAGGTCTTCTCGGCGTTGTTCCCGCTCGACGGCGTGGAGTTCGTCCTGCTGCGCGAACTGCGCCGCCGGGACCGGCCCGCCGGCGGCTCCGAGTTCGCCGACGTGCCGCTCGCCGACCACGAGCTGGCGTTCGCGGGCACGATCGTGGTCGTGCCGCTGGGAGGCGGGCGATGACGATCGACGCCGACCTGCTCATGGCCCACCTTCCCGGCCTCTACCGGGACAAGGACGTCACCGGCGACCTGCGGCGATTCCTGGAGATCCTGGCCGGCCCTCTGGCCGAGACGCACGCCTCGATCAGGCGGCTGCGGGACGACCAGACGCTGGCGGCCTGCCGGGCCGAGTTCATCCCGCTGCTGGGCGCGCTCGTCGGCGCCGAGGTGGACACCACCCTGCCCGAACGGGCACAACGCGACCAGGTCCGCGACGCGATCAGCGGATACCGGCGCAAGGGAACCGCCGACCTCGTGCGCGGTGCCGCGGAGTCGCTCACCGGCTGGCGCGTGCACCTGGTCGACTTCTCCGCCCACGTCGCCACGCTCCCGCACGTGGAGACGGTCAACCCGGTGCACCGGCTGCGGGAGCGGCCTGTCGCCGAGCAGCCGCCCGGCAGCGGCGACTTCACCTTCCGCGCGGACGGGACGGCCGGACCGCTCTTCGACGCGCTCACCGGACGCCCGATCACCCGGGCCGCGCTCACCGGCCAGGAGGCGACCTACGCCGGGGTGGAGGGCAGGTTCACCGTCAGCCACGGTGGCGTGGACCTGTTCACCGGCCCGGCGCCATGGACCTCGCTGGCCGCCGACCTGACGGACCCGGAGCGCCCCCGGACCCCGACCGGCGCGCCACTGACGCTCGGCGACCGGCAGATCGCGGTCGATCCCGAACTCGGCAGGTTCCGGATCGTGAGCCCGCCGGTCCTCGCCGGCGACCTGCGGGTCTCCTTCCACGTCCTGGAGCCTGGACACGTCGCCGCCCGGACCGCGCCGGTCGCCGACCCGTTCGCGCTGGCCAGGATCGGCCGCGGGGACGACCCGGTGCCGGCGGTGCTCGACATGCGCGCGCCGCGGGAGGTCACCGACACCGTCGGCCGCGCCCACTTCGACAACCTCGGGCTGTTCGTCACGCCGGCTCGCGTCGCCACCGACCGGCGCCCCAACTCGCTGCCGCCCGGCACGGACGGCGGCCGGCTCACCTTCGACGACCGGCCGCTCGACCCGGCGGACGCGCGGGGCGTACGGCTGCAGCTGCTCGACGGGCTCGACGGGGCGCCGCTCACCAGAGCCGCGTTGGACGGCGCCGAGTCGCTGTTCTGCGGCACGTCACGCGGTTTCGCGATCCGGATCGGTGGCCTCGACATCACCGACCCGGAGTTCCGCCCGGTCGTAGGTGTGCTCGCGGCGGACCTGAGCGACTTCGCCGCCCCGCGCCGTCCCGGCGGCGGCGCGCTGCCGCTGTCGGCCACGAACGTGGCGGTCGACCCGCAGCTCGGCCGCATCCTGCTCGACCCGGTCGCGCTCGGCGTGGCCGGGCGGGGCGTCCGGGTCGACTACCTGACCGCGCCGGCCGCCAGGGCGGAGGACGTCACCGCCACCCGGCCCCCCGACGAGCCGCCCGAGGTGCTGCTGTGCGCGGCGGACGGCGATCCGGCGGAGCTGGTCGACGGGTTCGACGGCACGCCCGTACGGACCGCCGTGCGCCTCGGCGTGCCGCTGTCCGCCTTCCACGGCACCGACCGGGGCTGGCGGGTGGCCCGTGACGGCGTGGACGTGACCGCGCAGCTCACCCCGGGCCTCGGCGACATCGCCGCGCCGGCGCCGGCGGGCCGCCTCGTCATCGACCCCGACCGGGGTCTGCTGCGCTTCCCCGCCGGGTTCGTCACCGCCGCCCACCGGGTGAGCGTCAGCTTCTCCCACTCTGACCGGGTGACGCGGGCCCGCCGCTTCGACAGTCTCGCCCGGCGGTTGCCCCGGGTCCTGCCCGCCGGCGTGGTGCCGGTCCTGATCGACACTCGCCGACCCAGCGTTGAGAGGTAGCCCTCATGTCCCGAGCCATCTCCCGGGAGAGCTTCGACGAGCTCAAGAACTACCTGGGCGTCTATCTCCAGCAAGGCCGGCCCATCCTGGACGCCGACTGGAACGAGGGCCAGGACATCGCCGTCGCCGCCCTGCGCCGCCTCGGCCGAGAGACCCACGGCGACGGCGGGCTGGACACCGGCTTCGCCATCGCGCCCATCGTGGTGCCCCCAGACATCGACGAGCTCGCGGACTTCCACGTCGGCCTGCTGATGGACGTCCTGTTCGGGTCATGGCGCTTCTTCCTCAACTTCCCCGGCGACCTCGTCGACGACTTCGAGCAGCCCGGTTTCCAGCTGTCGTCGCCGCAGGGCACGCTGCGCATCGCGACGGATCGCCCGTACCGGGACCGCGGGTTCCTGCGCCTGTCCGGCCACCCCGGCACCGTTACCATCCGCAAGCAGCTGACCGGCCTCCTTGACCTGTCCGCGGCGGACCTCGCCACGTTCCGGTACCGACGTAACCGCAGGACCGCCGGTGCCGTGAAGTTCTTCCTGGAGGACGACGCGGGCGGCAAATCGGTGTGGCCGATCGTGAACAACCCGCAGTTCCCGCCGGACGTATGGGTGCCCGGGCTGGTCGTCCCGCTGGACGTCCGGTTCCGCATCCTCACCATGACCCTGCGCAACGCGGTACGCAACGACTTCTACTCCCAGCCCCTGTTCAACTACGGCGGCACGCCCCCTTTCATCTGGACGGTGGCCGGCGGCACGCTGCCACCGGGCCTGGCCCTGCCCGCCAGCCCGGTGCAGGACAGAGGGGCCGGCCTCCGGGGCACCCCGACACAGGCCGGCACGTTCGCCTTCACCGCCCGCGTCACCGACGCCGCCAACCGGACCGCCACGAGACAGCTCATCCTCGAAGTGCAGGCGACCGGACCGGAGCGGGGTCGCACGACACCGGACGAGGCCGCGCAGCTGAGCGTCTCTCCGTCGGAGACGCCCACCGGGACGCCGGCCAACCTGACGCGGATCCGCGCCTACGGGTTCGAGGCCCCGCAGGACTCGGGCGCACCGCTGGTCTGGGACTTCGACGACCTGCGGGTCGGTGGCGGTGCCCGCCACCGCGCGCTGGCCGCCAACGACTTCGTCATCCGCGGCGCCGAACGGGCGATGCTGGCGGCCGACGCGATGTTGTTCACCAAACGCGCGGTGGAGTCGGTCGGCAACGATCCCACCTCCACCCCCATCGTCCGGCAGCTCGTCGAGGTGCTGTCCACCGCCAACCCGGACGTGCCGGACGCGGCTGCCGCCGCCCGCATGCACGTTTCCGGCCTGACCTGCCTCCAGGCCGCAGACACGCTGTACTCCCGGCAGATGGACCCGAACGACCCACCGCTCACCCCGCCCGCCGGGCAGGTCCGCCGGGACACGGTCTACCTCGACGTGTGGACCGAGCCGGTGACGTACGTCGACGACCCGGAGATCCGGGAGGTCGCCCTGGGCGGCCCCGACACGGCCACTCGCGCCCGGGTCCGGCACCGGGTACGCGTCGCGCAGGGCACCGGACTGCCGGCCGGGGACGGCCGCGGCGGCGGCACGCTCACCACCGAGGGCACCTACACCGCCCAGGCCAACCGCCTGTACCTGGTCGAGATCGACACCGGCGGCGACCTCGGCGCGGCGACCTTCCGCTGGTCCGAGGACAACGCCGCGACGATCCAGCGGGTGATCGAGCCGCTGCCGCCGGGCTCGACCCAGGTGGCCGTGGAGGATGCGACCGCGTTCCGCCCCGGCGACCGGATCCTGATCCGCAAGAAGTTCGGCGCGGAGGAGCACCAGGTCGACTCGGTGGTCGGCAACGTGCTCGGGCTCGTGCAGCACACCGGCGACCAGCTCGCCGCCCTGCCGGCCGCCGGGCGGGTCCCGGCGTTCACCACGTTCGCGCTGGCCGACCGGCCGATGGTGCAGCGCTGGAACGCGTTCCGGGTGCCCATCACGGCCGATCCCGCCGACTCGGTGATCTCCGCGGCCGTGCCGCTCAACGACGGCGTCGCGGTCCGCTTCGGTGGCAGCGACCTGCGGCCGGGCGATTTCTGGAACTTCCGCACCAGGTTCCTGCCCGGCGACGACGCGGCCGGGCTCGACCCGCTCACCCGGATCGAGCAGCTCCGCTTCCAGCGGCCCCGGGGCGTCGTGCACCACTACGCCGCGCTGGCCACGCTCACCCGGAACCCGGCCGCCCCCGAACCGGACCTGATCACCGATGTCACGGACCTGCGCAGCAGGGCCGGCAACACGCACACGGTGAACGTGCGGCTGAGCTCCGCCACGGTGACCGGAGCGGCCGACGTGCTGCTCGGCGGCGCGCGCCTGCCGGCGGTGTCCCCCGACAGCAAGCTGGTGATCTTCTGGTCGGGCGAGATCTTCCTGTCGGCGCCGGTGTCGGGCCAGCTCTCCATCCAGGTGGGCTACTACAACGACGAGATCACCGACCCCATCGGCGACCCGGAGACCGGCCTGCTCCTGGGTGAGGACCGGGTGATCAACCTGTCCCGGCGCACGACCGGCGTGGACCTGCCGTTCAGCTTCCTGTTCTCCGGCGTCAACACCGCCTTCCAATCGCTCGGCGGCCCTTTCGTGCCCACGTCCGTACAGATCGTCGCGTCCCTGTCGGCCCAGAGCGGGTCGGTTTCCATCGGCGCCGCGCGCGCCACCGTCCTGGAACTGAAGAAGAGCACGGAGCTGATCGATGACCTCTAAGACCGGCCCGCTTTCCCTGCTGCTCGCGCGATCCCCCGGCGGGTCCGGGCGGCACGTCGAACGCCTGCCGCTGGCGGTCGCGGTCCGGGGCCGCGACGACCCCGACGGGGTCCCGCTGGACCTGGTCCTCGCCGCCGCACAGGAGGTCTCGCCCGCCGTGACAGGGCTGGCGGTCAGCGGCACCGAGCTGCTGGTCACCTTCCGGGAACGCCCCGCGGCCACGGAGTGGGACCGGGTGCGCGACCTGCTCGGCGACCCCGAGCGGCTGCGTGCGCCGGCCGTACCGGAGGCCGGCGCGCCGCTCGCGGCGCTGCTGGACGAGGCCACCCCGGACGCTGAGTGGATGCGCCTGTTCCGGCAGTGGGCCGTGCGCGAGCTGCTCGCCCGCGACGGGGGCGGCTGATGGCCGCCGTACCGTCGGCCGCCGACCTGCGCGGCGCCGACCTGGGCGGCGGGAGCGTGGAACTGCGCTGGGCGCATCCGGAGGAAGGCGTCCTGTTCGACGTCTACGCCGGTGCGGATCCGCTCGACCCGTTCCGCGTCCGCCGACTGGCCGGGCACGCCGCGACGACGGCCACGCTGTCCGGCTTCGAGCAGGGCGGCGAGGTGTACTTCACCGTCGTCGCCCGCCGCGGCGAGCTCACCGCCCTGCCGTCACGCGTGCTGCGGGTCGCCGTGCGGCCGGTGACCGCCCCCGTGGCGCTGGTCCGCGCCACCCCCGCCGGCCGGCCCGCCGGGCTGGGCTTCCCGTTCGGCGTCACCGCCGCCGGCAGTGTGTCCACCCAGCAGGGCGACCAGCTGTTACGCGGCAAGATCCTGCAACTGCTGCTCACCGCGCCGGGCGAACGGGTGAACCAGCCCGAGTACGGCACCGGGCTGCGGGACCTGGTGTTCGACCCGGACAACGAGATCCTCGCCGCCACGACCGAGTTCACCGTGACCCGAGCGCTGCGACGCTTCCTCGGTGACCAACTGGAGGTCCAGAGCGTGCAGGTCGGCGCCGCCGGCGCCGAGCTGACCGTCGACATCGTCTACCTGCGTACCTCGGACCTGCACACCGAGCGGCTGCGGGTAGGCGTCCCGATTCCCCGATGAGGTGCTCATGGACGACCGGACCGCGCGTTTCATCGAGGAGAGCGCGCGCAAACACTGGGGGAAGTACCGCGGCTTCGTGGTCGACCGGTCCGATCCCGACCGGCTCGGCCGGCTCAGGGTACGGGTGCCGAGCCTGCTGGCCGACGCGCTGCCCGGATGGGCGTGGCCGGCGACCCCGTACGGCGGCCGCGGCCTCGGGCTGTTCGCGTTGCCCCAGACCGGCGACATCGTCTGGGTGGAGTTCGTGGAGGGCGAGCTGGCGCAACCGCTGTGGTCGGGCTGCGGGTGGGCAAGGCCGGATGGGCGCAGCGAGCTGCCGGCGGAGGCGCTGGCCGGCTATCCCGACACGGTCGTGCTCAAGACCGCGTCCGGCCACACCATCGTGCTGTCCGACGTCGGCGGCAGCGAGCGGATCACGGTGCGGGCCGCCGGTGGGTGTGAGGTGGTCCTTGACGGCGGCTCCGACCGGATCACCGTCAAGGCGGGTGAGGTGGTCGTGCGAGGCGCGGGCGGGGCGGTGGAGGAACTGGCCACCAAGTCGTTCGTACGCAACGTCTTCGACACGCACACCCACGCCACCGGCGTCGGCCCGTCCGCCACTCCGGTGCCGACCTCCGACGAGGCGTCACTGACCAGTGTCCTGAAGGCGGAGTGAGCGCATGCCACTGAACCCGATCGCCTTCGCCGACGACCTCACCGCCCTGCTCGACGGCCGCAACGGCTACCCGAAGACCACCGCCGAGGCCGCGCAGGCGTGGGCGGCGCTCTACCGGCGTTACGCCGCCGACGCGCGCGCCGGCGCCACCGCCCCGCTGCCCGACCCGCTGGTGGCCGCGGAGGCCGGCCTCGTCGACCGGCTCGCCCAGGCCTTCGCCGCGGCGCACGGCGGCGCGGTCGCCGGGCTCGCCGCCGACCTGGACGCCGCGTTCGTCGCGTTCTGGTCCCGGCCACCGGTCGGCTTCGCCTTCCCCGGCCCGCCCGCCGTCGCCGGAGTCGTCACGGTGGCCCCGGCCGGCGTGCTGGGCAACGCGCTCGCCGGGGTGCTGGCCGCGGGGGTCGCGGCCCGCCGCACGGCCGCGGCGCAGGCGCAGGCACTGGTCGGCGCGATCGACGGCTGGACGCGGACGGTCACGGTCGTCAACACCCCGCCGGGGCCGTCGGCGCCGGTGTTCCTGACCTGACCGGCACGAGTGGAGGTGACCCGCATGGGAGTGAAACGAACGGCCGCGCCGCCACAGGGCGCGGACGTCCGGCGGCCCGCAGTGGTACCGTCCCCGCGCACGACGGCGCACGCGGTCCCCGACGGACGGGCGGCGACGCCCGCGGCACCGCGCCCGGACACGGTCACCGCCGGGCGCGCGCGGAATCCCGCCAAGCCGCTGCCCGATCGGCAGATCCGGAAGATCGTGCTGCAGAAGGCCGCCCGGGCCCTCGTGTACCACCTGGGCGACGGCACCACGCACACATCGCGGGTGCGCTGGTACTGCGACTTCCCGCCGGGGACGTACGTCGCGAAACCCCAGCCCGGCTCGACGACCCGCTGGTTCTGCCCCGAGGCCCTCCAGAGGTACCTGGCCGAGAGCGCCCCACCGGGTGCGGCGAACGGCCGGCGATACAGCGTCGTGATCGAACCGGCCGATCATCGGGCCAATCCCGGCACCTTCGAAGGCGTTCCTGACTTCGTATTCGAGGTGGTGGGCGAGCGCGTCGCCGCGGACTTGCCAGGCGACGCGTCGTACCCGGGTGTGCGGGAGGCGCTCGACTCGCCGGAGATGCGCCGCTATCTCAGCATTCGCGGACGCGACGACCGCCGGCCGCCGGCCCGGGAGCGGCCGGACGCCGACGCGTTCTCGCCTGACGAGAGCAGCGAGATGGCGCGGATCCAGGAGCAGCTCGCGCAGCTCACGGAGACCGACTGGGAGCTGCTGGAGGTCCAGGCCGCGTCGGCCCCTCCCGCGGGGTCGTGGGCCGACGCGCGCAAAGCACTCGACCGCTACATGCGCAGCAGCGTACGCACCATCGCACTCATGAACGCGGCCGACCGCGACGCCCGGATCGTGGCGGCGGAATCGGCGATCGACCCCGGCCGGCAGGCCCACGCCCTCGCCCGGTTGGAAGGCACCGGCGACCTGTACGACGCGATCGCGGCCTACAAGGCGGCCCCCGACGGCTCCCTCGCCAACAGCGAGTGGAAGGGGGAGTACAGGGAGCGCAAGGCGAGGCTCAAGCAGGAGATGATGCGCCACCTGGAGGCGCAGAACTTCAAGAGCGTGGCAGAGTTCGACACCGCGGTACGCGAATTGCGCCTGGCGGTCCAGCGCCAGGCCACCCTCCTGGCCCTGACCGATCTCCAGGAGGGCGAGCGCATCCTCAAGGCGGAACTACAGCGCTACCGGAGCAAGGACACGCTCAACTGGCTCCTCACGGCGTTGCGGAAACTGACCGACCCTAACGAGCCGGGCGGCGAGGACGCGATCAAGCGTGTCCTCGCCGATTATCCGCTCCTGCGGGATCCGGTGGTGTTCAAGGGCGCGATCGAGGCGAAGTACCCGGAATTCCTCGGCGATCTCCTACGGCAGAACGCCGAGGCCCAGCTTGGCAATGTGACGAAGAGCCGGGAGGCGCTACGCGACGATCCCGACCTGGTCTTCAAGTTCGACATCGTGATCGATCAGACGCTCGGCAAGCTGGGGTTGTCGAAGACCTCGCCCCAGGCGCGGCTGATCCGGGGCGCGTACGGCGTGAAGCGCGGCGCCGCCCGCGCGATCTTCGACATGGTGCTGCTCGTGCTCTGCATCGCGGCCGGACCGCTGGGCTGGATCGGCTACCTGGCGAACCTGACGGCCTTCGTCGTCCAGATCGCCGACCTGCGTGACCGGGAACGAAGCAGACAGCAGCTCCGCGGTGCCGCGCACGCCGGCAAGCCGCTGGCCACCCCGCCGAGCGACAACGGAAGCCTCCTGGAGGCGCTCGGGCTCCTGCTGGCCGGCGTCAGCGTGTTGCACCTGCCGGCGCCCCGCGGGTCGGCGCTGGTGGTTCGGGAGAGCACCGCCCTCGTCAGGCTGGGCCTGGGCCCGCAGGTGCGTACGGTGGCGCCGGGCGTCGTCGAGATCGTCCTGCCCGGGCAACCAGGTGTGCTCCGGGTGACCCAGCGCGGTTTGGAAGGGTTCGCGGAAGCGGGGGCCGCCCAGCCGGTCCTCAGCCGGCCATGGGTCAGCACGACGTTTCCGACGCCGCGCGCCGATCTGCTCGCCCAGGCTCCGCAGTTGGCGACGATACGGGCCGCCGCCGAGGTGTCGACGGGCGGGCGACCGGTGATGGTCGGGGTGACCGCGGACGGGTGGTTCGTCTATGCGCCGGGCACCCGTACTCCTCTCCAGACCGGCTTCCTGGGCCCGGCCGCTCCGTCCGGCCGAATGGCCACCCCGGCGCTGCCACCGGCCACCCCGGTTCCGCCCACACCATCCGCCGCCGCTTCGGCGACATCAACCGCCCTCGTCCTGTCGTCGAAGCGTCCGATGCCTCCCCCGCCGGCATCCGGGACCACGACCTCCGCGCCCCCACGGCCGGCGCTTCCCGCGCCGGCCGCCCTAGTTCCCACCCCGCGACCGACGGTCCCCGCGCCTGCCGGACCGCGTCTTTCGGACCTGCGCCCGGGCCTCCTGACGAAGCCGCAACAACCGGTCGGCCCGGCCGTCCCATCCCACGGCACCCCAATGGCCGGCGAGCTAACGGACAAGGCCGTGCGGGCAATGGCCAGGATAGATGAACTGCTCAAACCGGTCAGGAAAGAAGCTAGCGCGGCAGCCGCCCAGGCCCGAACCCTGCCCCAGAAAGCCGAGGACCAGGCCAAGCAAGCCCTCGACAGAGCGCGGGCCGCCGAACCCGCCATTTCAGCAGAGATGCAGGCGATCGCGGAGAAACTCAAAGCGACCCTGTCGGGCTTTCCACAGTACGTGCTCAAAGGTCCCGGCCGCTACCGGGAAAAGCTGGCGACCTTGATCGAGCGTTTCCCCGATAGGACGCCCGACGACCTCGTCCGCGAGATAAAGGACGCGATCCGCTACACCCTCACCTTCAGCGAGGATCGCTACGTCACGGGCATTGCGGAGGCTACTGCCGCATTGCAGCGGCGCGGATTCCGTCGGGTCTATCAGCGTGCGACCTGGAGTGACCCAAGGGCGTACAAGGGCGTCAACACCGGTTGGCGCGCCCCCGACGGGCACCAGTTCGAGCTGCAGTTTCACACTCAGCGGAGCCTATCGGCAAAGGAGGCCACGCATGAGGTATACGAGTACAATAAATACCTGGAAGCTGCGGACCAGATTACTTTAAGAAAAGCAGAGGGGGACGTCTTCGAAGACGTCCCGGTACCGCCCGGTGCGGAACAAATCCCCACCCTGAAGAGAAACGACTGATCCATGGAAGAACAAGTGACGTACTACGGGTTGCTGCTCTCGGGCGACACCCGCGAACACCCCGGCGGACTGGCGCGACGGCGGGTCCTTCCCGATGGGCAGATCGTGGAGGAGACCTTTCGGAAAGACCTGCGATGGCATAAGGACGACGTGGTCTGGGAATGGCAGCGAGGCGAGACCACCGAGCAACTCATCGAGATCACCCAGGCTGAGGCCGAGCGAGTTATGGAACGTTTCCGAGAGACCTTTGGTAGATAGCGGCGAGTCCCGGGCCAACTCGTTCGGCTGGTCGAAGTTCGCCGCGGCGCTGACGTCACACCCTGGCCGTACACCGGGTTGAACGACGCGACCACATCGCCGACGCCGACCAACCTCGATGACTCAGCGGTCGGCCGGAATGGGGCCGGCCCAGGCCTTGCCCCGGCAGGTGGGATCGGGCAGGTTCGTCACGCCGGTGTCCGCCAGGTAGCGGTTGTATCCCGCGGCATAGCCGTCGACCATGCGGCGCAACTCGTCGCTTGGCCCCACCGGCGCAGGCCGGGCCAGCAGCCGTCGCACGACGCCCGAGTCCGCGACGCTCTTGTAGTAGACATCGCTGGCGAAGTTGGCGACCGGGCGGATCGGGTCGTCGGACATGGCCGTGGCGCCGAAGTGCCGGGATCGCTCGCCCCGCAGCGTCACCAGCCACGAGGCCAGCACGCACAGGTTGTCCTGCGCGAAGGCGTAGCCGTACCCGAATCCGAGTCCGCCGTAGTCCTTGGCGGCGATGTGCGGGATGCCGTACTCGGTGCGCCGGATCGTGGCGGAGTAGCGCTCCTCGCCGGCCGCGGCAGGCGCGTTCGCGCGTACCACCACCACGGCGGAGGCGAGCATGACCAGCGGGATCAGCACAGCCAGTCGCGCTCTGAGCCCGGGTAGCCGCGCAGGCGGGTGAGCAGGTCCGCCTGCACCTGCTGGGACAGGCCCGTGACACCGGGCCGGGCGAACTGGGCGCGCAGCACGTGGTTCAGCGCGCCGCCGGCCACGGCCTGCTAGCCGGAGAGCACCGCGGGCACGAGGCCCGCTATCGCCGTGCCGATGAACACCGCCAGCACGAGCCCGCTCACCGCGCGGAAGGCGGCCTTGGGGTCCGCGGCCATCCGCTGGGCGGCCAGCAGCGTCACCGCGCTCCGGGTCAGTCGGGCGGCCAGGCGCGCGGCCCGCATCGTCAGCCAGGGCCCGGCCAGGACCAGCCCGACCATGATCAGGGCGAGCCCCGCGCCGGCCAGCAAGGCGTCGGGCTCCTTGCCGTTTCGGTGCACCGGGCCCGCGAACAGCCCCAGTCCGGCCAGCAGCGGGATCACCCGCCACACCCGCGGCGGGGGCGACGCGACCTTATATAAGCATCCGTCTCGGCCTCAACGCCCAGCTCTCGGCATGGATGAGTCGGCTCTCCGGCCGCCCATCTGGGGGCAGGCGACAGCGGAGAGCGGACCCGATGATGAGGGACGAGTACGCACCGCTGACCAGCCCACATCCAGCGGCTGGTGGTGGGGCGGGGCCGGGCGTCATCGGTTCGCAGGAGGGGGTCGCTGGAGGGCCGGCGGGTACGGGCACCGGCCCAGCCGATGAGGGCGGGGTTGCCGTAGTACACGGATAAATCTACATTGTAAAGGCGTCCGCCCGAATTCAAGATCATTTACAATGGACTGAAGACTCCCTACAAAAAACAGAGGCCGTCTGCCTGTCGATCATGACGATTGCGGGTGGCGTAGCGCTCCGGCGGAGGCCGCCATGAAGGCCGCGAGCAGGGCGGGAATCCCCAGGGCGGCGGGCAGGCCGATGAGTTCGGCGGCGCCGCCGATGATGGCGGGGCCGGCGACGAGCCCGGCGTAACCGACGGTGGCGACCTGGGCGATGGCCTGCCCGGCACGGGCCGGGTCGTGGTTTCCCGCGGCGGAGAAGACCTGCGGGACGATGGTGGCCAGGCCCAGGCCGAACAGGGCGAATCCCACGAAGGCGACAAGGGTCTGGCCGATGAGCAGTGCGGTGCCGAGGCCGAGGGCGGCGACGAGCCCGGAGTAGCGGACCAGGCGCACCGGGCCGAACCGTTGGGCGAGGTGGTCTCCCGCGAAGCGGCCGATGGTCATGGCGGTGGAGAAGACGGCGAATCCGGCGGCGGCGACGGCCTGGGGGGCGCCGAGGTTCTGGAAGAGGTAGACGGCGGTCCAGTCGTTGGCGGCGCCCTCTCCGACGAGTCCGGCGAAGGCCACGACTCCCATGAGGATGATCCAGCTGGTCCATGGGGCGCGGCGTGGGGTGGTGGTGTGGGTGGCCGCCGGGGGTGGGGTGGCGGGGAGGAGGTGGCGCCGGGCGTACAGGGAGGCGAGGGCGAGGGGGATACCGACGGCGGTGAGGGTGGCGGCGGCGCTGAGGTCGAGCCAGGCGAAGAGTCCGCCGATGCCTGCGCCGATGAGTCCGCCGATGCTGAACATGCCGTGGAAGGAGGACATGATGGGGCGGCCGTAGGCGCGTTCGACTTCGACGCCGTGGGCGTTCATGGAGACGTCGAGGGAGGCGTTGACGAGGCCGAAGAGGAAGAGGGTGGCGACGAGGGCGGGGAGGGTGGTGGCGTAGCCGGGGGGGATGACGGTCAGTGAGGTGGCGATGGCGGCGGGGGTGAGGAGGCGGGCGCTGCCGAGGCGGTCGGTGAGGTGTCCGGCGAAGCGCATGCCGGTGATGAGTCCGATGGCGACGGCGAGGAGTCCGTAGCTGAGCTGGCCGTCGCTGAGGTTGAGTGTGTGTTTGACGGCGGGGATGCGGGCGGCCCAGGCTCCGGAGGCGGTGCCGAGGAGGATGAAGAAGTAGGAGACGGCTCGGCGGGCGTTGGTGGGGTGTTGGTGGGTGGTGGTCATGAGCGTCCCCGGGTGTGTTGGATCCGGGGGGTTATTCAATCATGGTGGGGTGTTGGTGGGTGGTGTGCTGGCTGGTGGTGTATGGGAGTTTTTGTCTGGTCACTTCTGCCGGTGGGCATCCTCGGTGGGCGAGAAGGCCGGTGACCTTGGCGGTTGGTGTGCGGTGCGCGTCCCCACGGCAGGTTTCGCTGTGGGGGTGTCGGCGCACTGGTTTGCTGTGTCCCTTGCGCCGTAGACCTGTTGGGGTGGCTCGCCGTGTCGATGGGGTGGAGGGTGGTGGGGCGGTGTCTCGGTCGCGAAACCGCTGGCCACATCCATGACGTGCGGGTCGGCGGGTGAGGGGTCGTGCGGGTCTTTCGCGATGATCGTGGCGGGGGTGGCGGCGGACGGGGAACAGGTACCAGGCGTTGATGGGGAGTGAGTGTGGCCATGGACAGGTCGTCGGCCGCTGACGGTGTCCCGGGGGAGTTGCGGCGGCGGCTCGGGCTGTTCGACGCGGTGGTGATCGGCCTGGGGGCGATGGTCGGGGCGGGGATCTTCGCCGCGCTCGGCCCGGCTGCGAAGGCCGCCGGATCCGGGCTGCCGGCCGGTCTGGTGGTTGCCGCGGTGGTGGCGTACTGCAACGCGATGTCCTCGGCGCGGTTGGCGGCCCGCTATCCGACCTCGGGAGGTACCTATGTTTACGGCCGTGAGCGGCTGGGTGATTTTTGGGGCTATCTGGCCGGGTGGGGGTTCGTGGTCGGCAAGACCGCCTCGTGCGCGGCGATGGCCTTGACCGTCGGCTCCTATGTGTGGCCGGCTCAGGCGCATGCGGTGGCGGGGGGCGCCGTGGTGGCGCTGGTCGCGGTGAACTATGTCGGAGTGCAGAAGGCCGCTTGGCTGAGCCGAACAGCATGACGGCCAGGCACAGCCAGGTGCCGGCCAGGGTGGGCGCCAGCGTGGCCTGGATCGCCAGCGCGAGCGCGGCCGGGCGATCGTCGTCGCGGTGCTCGCCGCGGTCGTGATCGCCTGTCTCACCTCGGCTGTGGGTGCCGGACGGGCCGGTGGCTCGTTCAGTGGACGGAGAAGCCGCCGTCGACGCAGATGGCCTGGCCGGTGATGTAGGCGCCGGCGTCGGAGGCGAGGAGGAGGGCGATGCCGGCGAAGTCGGCCGGGGTGGCGTTGCGGCCGGTCATGGAGCGGGCGGCGAGTGCTTCGACGCGGCCGGGGATGGCCTGGGCGGGTTCGGTGAGGGGGGTGAGGACGAAGCCGGGGATGATGGTGTTGGCGCAGACGCCGTGGGGGGACCAGGCTTCGGCCTGGGAGCGGGTGAGGCCGGTGATGGCGGCTTTGGAGACGCCGTAGGCACCGCTGTCGCCGAAGGCCCGGTGGGATTGCTGGGAGCCGAGGTTGATGATGCGGCCCCAGCCGCGCCGGGCCATCCGCGGGCCGAAGTGCTGGCCGAGGAGGTAGGGGGCGGTGATGTTGACGGCCATGGTCTGGTGGTAGTCGTCGTCGGTGAGGTCGGCCATGGGGTGGCGGATGTTGTTGGCGGCGTTGTTGACCAGGATGTCGATGTCGCCGAAGAGGGTGGGGGCCTGGTCGCGGACGCGGGTGATGTCGGCGGGGTCGGCGAGGTCGGCGCTGATGGCTGCGGCGCTGATGGCGTGGTCGTGGAGTTCGCCGAGGGTGCGGGTGAGCTGTTCGGTGCGGCGGGCGACGATGACGAGGGCCGCGCCGGCGTGGCCGAGGGTGTGGGCGATGGTGCGTCCGATGCCGGAGCTGCCGCCGGTGACGAGGGCGGTGCGGCCCGCGAGGGAGAAGAGGTCGTTGATGGGCGTGGTCACAGCGACAGAACCTATCATCCCACCTTTTCGTGTGGAGGATTCTGCAGGGCGGAGGCGGCCTGCTGGATCTTCTCCATGACGTCGGACAGGTCGCGCAGGGTGCCGGTGTCGAGGTGGTACAGGATGCGGCGGAAGTCGGCGAAGCCGGCGTCGGCGATCTGCTCGATCAGGGCCAGGCCGGCGGGGGTGAGTCCGACGCGCCGGACCCGGCGGTCGTGGGGGTCCTCGCGGCGATCGACGAGGCCGTGGGCGACGAGGCGGTCGACGATGCCGGTGACGGTGCCGAGGCCGACGCCGAGGTGGCTGGCGAGGTCCTGGCCGGAGGCGGAGTCCTGGCAGGACAGGAAGATGACGACCTTGAGCTGGCGCATGGTCAGGTTGGAGTCGAAGAGGGGTGAGGAGGGCCGGTGTTGGGCGAACACTCGTCCCAGGTCGCGCTGGATGGCACCGATCTGGTCGATCAGTCGTTCGCGGTTGTCGTTCACGCTCACCTCTCGCTTCCTGAGAAGGTTATCAGGAACGGTAAGCTTCCTTAAATATTCGCATAAGGCGAAGTGTTAGTCTGGGGCGAATCTTGTTGTGACATCCATTGAGGAGTCCCGCCCCCATGACCTCCTTGGCCAGGTTGAGCCTCGCCAACCGTAGTCTCGTCATACTGATCGCGCTGGTGCTCAGCGCGTTCGGTGTCTTCGCGATCCCGTCATTGAAGCAACAACTGCTGCCCTCGCTCTCGTTCCCGGGGGCGTTCGTGGTGGCCCCCTACCTGGGCGCCTCTCCCGAGATCGTCGAGGAACAGGTCACCGAGCCGATCGAGAACAGCTTCCAGGGGCTGGAGGGCGTCACGAAGGTGACCTCGACGTCCCGGGAGGGGATGGCGCAGATCCAGGTGGCCTTCGAGTACGGCACCGACATCGACGCCGCGGTCTCGAAGATGCAGCAGGCAGTGTCGCGGATCAAGACGCAGCTGCCTGCGGAGGTCGACCCGCAGGTGCTGACGGGCGGGACCGACGACATTCCGGTGGTGCAGCTGGCGGTGGGCGACGGCGGTGACCAGCGGGTCATGGCCGAGCGGCTGCAGCGGCTGGTGGTGCCGGAGCTGCAGGGCATCGAGGGAGTGCGCGAGGCGACGGTGACGGGCACCCGCGACGAGGTGGTGACGATCACCCCGGACCTCGGGAAACTGGCGCTACTGGGCCTGGCGCCCACGGCGGTGGCCGATCTGCTGCGCGCCAACGGGCAGTCGATTCCCGCGGGCAGCCTGACCGAGGACAAGACGTCGCTGACGGTGCAGGTCGGCACGCGGGTCTCGACTCTGCAGGAGCTGAAGGACCTCTACCTGACCCCCGCGGTGCCGGCGCAGGCACCCGCGCAGGCGCAGGCGCGGCCGGGAGGCGCCCAGCAGGGCCCGCAGGCTCAGGCTCAGCGCCCGGCGCCGGCCCCCAGGCCGGTGCGGCTGGGCGAGGTGGCCACGGTGGAGCGGTCGCTGGCCGAGGGCACCTCGCTGACGCGCACCAACGGGCAGCCGAGCCTGGGCGTGGTGGTGACGATGAAGCCGGACGGCAACGCGGTGACGATCTCGCACGCGGTGCGCGAGAAGATACCCGGCTTCGTGCGGGCGATCGGTGACTCCTCTCAGGTGACGGTGGTCTTCGACCAGGCGCCGTACGTGGAGCGGTCGATCCACGACCTGACGACCGAGGGGTTGCTGGGGCTGGCGTTCGCGGTGCTGGTCATCTTGGTCTTCCTGCTGTCGGTGCGCTCGACGCTGGTGACGGCGGCCTCCATCCCGCTGTCGGTGATCATCGCGCTGATCGCACTGTGGGTGGGTGACTACTCGCTGAACATGCTGACACTGGGTGCGCTGACGATCGCGGTGGGCCGGGTGGTCGACGACTCGATCGTGGTGCTGGAGAACATCAAGCGCCACCTCGGCTACGGCGAGGCCAAGCGCAAGGCGGTGCTGGAGGGGGTACGCGAGGTCAGCGGCGCGGTGACGGCCTCAACCCTGACGACCGTCGCGGTGTTCGTGCCGATCGCGGTGGTGGGCGGCATGGTGGGGCAGCTGTTCGCACCGTTCGCGATCACGGTGAGCGTGGCGCTGCTGGCGTCGCTGCTGGTGTCGCTGACCGTGGTGCCGGTGCTGGCCTACTGGTTCCTGAAGGCGCCGGTGCTCTCGCCCGAGCAGGCGCGGGCGGTGCGCGAGGAGGCCGAGGCCAAGGAACTGCGCAGCCCGTTGCAGCGGGCGTACCTGCCGGTGCTGCGTTTCGCCACCCGGCGGCGGCTGGTGACGCTGCTGGTGGGCGTGGTGGTGTTCGCCGCGACGATGGGGCTGGCCGGCCGGCTGGAGACCAACTTCATCGACTCCTCGGGGCAGGACACGGTCTCGATCAGCCAGCGGATGCCCTCGGGCACGGACCTGGCGACGACGGACGCCGCGGCCAAGAAGGTCGAGGAGGTTCTGACGTCGCTGGATGCGGTACGCGACTATCAGGTGAACGTGGGTGCCGGCGGCGGGTTCGAGGGCGCGATCGGCGGCGGTGGCGGCGGAGACCGGGCCTCCTACTCGGTGACGATCAAGGAGGGCGCCGACGCCGAGGCGTTGCAGGAGACGCTACGCGAGCGGCTGAAGGGACTCTCGGACGTCGGGGAGGTCACCGTGGGCGGCTCTCAGGGCGGCCCCGGTGGCGGCTCGACCGACCAGCTGCAGGTGATCGTGCAGGCGCCGGATGTGGCGACGCTGCGTACGGCGACCGAGACGGTGCGCGCGGCGATGGCGGACCTGGGCGGGCTGCGGGACGTGGGCTCGAACCTGGAGGCCGGCGCGCAGCGCATCGAGGTGCGGGTCGACCGGGAGAAGGCCGCGGCCAGGGGGCTGACCGAGACGCAGATCGGGCAGCTGGTCGCGCAGCGGTTCCGCGGGATGCCCCTGGGTGAGCTGACGCTGGACGGGCGCGCCGGTACGGTGGTGCTGCGGGCCGGTGAGGTGCCCGAGGACCTCAAGGCGGTGCGTGCGCTGACGCTGCCGACGGCGGCGGGCATGGTCAGGCTGTCGCAGGTGGCCGAGGTCGCCAAGGTCGACGGTCCCACGCAGGTGACCCGGATCGACGGTGCGCGCAGCGCGACGGTGTCGGGCACGGCCGTCGGCAGCGACCTGGGCGCTGTGACCACCGAGCTGACCGCGAAGCTGGACAAGCTGACGATGCCCGCGGGGGCGAGCTTCACCGTGGGCGGGGTCAGCGCCGATCAGGCCGAGGCGTTCGGGCAGCTGGGGCTGGCGATGCTCGCGGCGATCGCGATCGTCTTCATGATCATGGTGGCGACGTTCCGGAGCTTCGTGCAGCCGCTGATCCTGCTGGTGTCGGTGCCGTTCGCGGCGACCGGCGCGATCGGGCTGCTGCTGGCCACGGGCACGCCGCTGGGCGTGCCGGCCCTGATCGGCATGCTGATGCTGATCGGCATCGTGGTGACCAACGCGATCGTGCTGATCGACCTGATCAACCAGTATCGCGAGCAGGGCATGGGCATCGTGGAGGCGGTGATCGAGGGGGGCCGGCGACGGCTGCGGCCGATCCTGATGACCGCGGTGGCGACGATCTTCGCGTTGATTCCGATGGCGCTGGGACTGACCGGTTCGGGCGGGTTCATCTCCCAGCCGCTGGCGATCGTGGTGATCGGCGGGCTGCTGTCGTCGACGTTGTTGACGCTGGTGCTGGTGCCGACCCTGTACGTGATGGTGGAGCGGCTCAAGGAGCGGCTGCGGCGTACCCCCAAGAAAGGGAGCCCGCGGCCGGATCTGAAGGTCTACGACAAGGACGAGCTGGCGCCGGCCAGGCAGTAAGTCCTGGGTAAGTCCTGGGGTGGGCTCCGGGGCAAGCCCGGTGAGCCGGTCATCGCGCG
>NZ_JBEXGU010000142.1:0-24412 GCF_040607515.1 Streptosporangium sp. NPDC005286
CGCCCCGCCCCCGTCCGGCCGGCGCCCGGGACCGAGGCCGTGCGGCGGATCTGCCGCGAGCTCGACGGGCTGCCGCTCGCCATCGAGCTCGCCGCGGCCAGGGCGCGCACGTACGAGCTCCCCGAGCTCGCCGACCGCCTGGACGACCGGTTCCGCCTGCTGTCCCGGGGTAGCCGCGGGGCCGAGGCCAGGCACCGGACGCTGCGCGCGGTCGTGGCGTGGAGCTGGGACCTGCTGTCCGGAGACGAGCAGGTGATGGCCAGGCGCCTGACGGTCTTCGCGGGCGGTGCGACCGCACCGGCCGCGGCGCGCGTCTGCGGGGTGCCCGACGCCGAGGACGTGCTGGACTCCCTGGCCGACAAGTCCCTGGTGGAGGTCGGCGGCGGGCGCTACCGGATGCTCGACACGATCCACGCCTACTGCGCCGAGCAGCTGGAGGTGGCCGGGGAGTCGGAGGCCCTGCGGCGCGCGCACGCGGACCACTTCCTGGAGCTGGCCCGGACCGCGGATCCACACCTGCGGCGCGCCGAGCAGCTCCGGTGGCTGGAGATCCTCGTCGCCGAGCACGACAACCTCCAGGCGGCGCTGCGCCGGGCCGTCGAGGCCGGGGAGGTCGAGCTCGGCCTCGGGCTGCTCGCCTCCCTGTCGTCGTATTTCTGGATGCGCGGCATGCGTGTCTCGGCGACGGCGCAGGCGGTCACGCTGCTGGAGGAGATCGGTGACGGCCCGCCCCCCGAGCTCGGGGACGAGTACGTGCTCTGCGCGCTGACGGCGGCGGCCGGCGACGGTGGGCGGGAGGCGTGGGAGCGCCACCGGGCGACGGCCGAGGCGATCGTCGTCGCCCGGGAGCGACCGCACCGCCATCCGGTCATCACCTTCCTCTGGCCGATGATCACCGCCGGCGCGGAGGACCCGAGCGTCGCGCTCTCGGTGATCGCTCGCGGGCAGGCGGGGCCCGACCCCTGGGAGCACGCCGTCGTCCATCTGCTCTTGGGATACCCGCGGCTTTCGAGCGGGGACCCGGCCCGGGCCGAGCAGGAGTTCGCCTCGGCCGCGGACGCCTTCCGGGCCCTGGGCGACCGGTGGGGAACATCGCTGGCGCTGGACGCGCTGGCCGGTCTGGCGGCGCTGCGCGGCGAGGAGGGAAAGGCGATCGCCCTGACCGACGAGGCCCTCGCCCTCACCGAGCGGCTCGGGGCCATCGAGGACGTTCCCGACCTGCTCTGCAACCGGGGCGACTACCGCGTCCACGCCGCGCGGGCGGAGCGGGACCCGACCGGCGACGGCCTCGCGCGGGCGCGCGCCGACTACGAGCGGGCCGCCGAGATCGCCCGCCGTGCGGGCAGCCCCACCTACCTGGCCGCGGCGCTGCGCGGCCTCGGCGACATCGCACGGCTGGAGGGCGACCTGGCCGGAGCACGCGGACTGTACGAGCAGGCGCTCGAACGCTTTGAGACCCACTGGGTGAAGAGCGCGGGAGGCCGTACCGGTGCGCTCTTCGGGCTCGGCATGATCGCCGAGGTCGCCGGGGACCTCGCCGAGGCCGGAGCCCTGTACCGGCGGGCCGTCGAGGTCGCGGTGGGAGCGGGGGCGATCACCGAGAGCGCCCGCCCGGTCGAGGCCCTGGCCCGGATCGCCCTGCTGGAGGGCGACGCCCGGGCCGCCGCCATGCTGCTCGGCGCGGCGGTCTCCCTTCGGGGAGTCGCCGTCGCCGACGACCCCGGCGTCTCCCGCACGGCCGCCACGGCGCGGGCCGTGCTGGGCGAGGCAGCGTACGAGGCCGCCCATCGCGCGGGCACCCTGTTGCCCACGGCAGACGCGCTCCGCCTGGCCGGTATCCCCGAGGCCGTCATCCGGACGTCACCGATCAACGGCGTCACCGACCGCGGGATGCTCCGGCCCGGCTGACCCGCTCGCGGCCGGCTCAGGGCTGGGCTCCCTGTCCCCGAGGGCGTGCGGCCCGCCGACCCACTCGCGGCCGGTGAGCTTCCGGTGAGCCTCCGGTGAGCGCCCTCGGACAGGCTCGCGGCATGAACACCACACCGCGTCCGAAGAACAAGAACATCCTGATCTCCGGGGCCGGCGTCGCCGGTCCGGCGCTGGCCTACTGGCTGCACCGTCACGGCTTCACCCCCACGGTCGTGGAGTCGGCACCCGGCGTCCGCGACGGCGGCTACGCGGTCGACTTTCGCGGCGAGGCGCACCTCACCGTGCTCGACCGGATGGGGATCCTGGCCGACATCCGGCGGGAACGGACGAACATGGGCGCGATGACGTACGTCAACGAGGCGGGCAAGAAGATCTCCAGCATGCCCGCCGACGTCTTCAGCGGCGACCTGGAGATCCTCCGCGGCGACCTGGCGCGCATCCTGTACGAGCGGACCGGAAAGGACGTCGAGTACGTCTTCGACGACTCCATCACCTCCATCACCGAGGACGCGAAGGGCGTCCAGGTCACCTTCGAGCGGAGTGCGCCACGCCGGTTCGACCTGGTCGTGGGGGCCGACGGGCTGCACTCCAACGTCCGGGCGCTCGCGTTCGGGCCGGAGTCGCGGTTCGTGAAGGGGATGGGCCTGTACTGCGCGATCTTCACCACCGCCAACCACCTCGGCCTCGACCACACCGGGCAGCTCTACAACACTCCCGGCAGGCTCGTGTCCGTGTACAGCGCCCGGAAGAACACCGAGGCCAAGGCCATGTTCTACTTCGGCTCCCCATCGCTGAGCTATGACCGCCGCGACGTCGAGCAGCAGCAGAGGATCCTCGCCGAGGCGTTCGCCGGCATCGGCTGGGAGACGCCCCGGCTGCTGGACGCGATGCGGGACGCCCGGGACTTCTACTTCGACTCGATCAGCCAGGTCCACCTGGACCGCTGGTCCCAGGGCCGCTCGGTGCTGCTCGGGGACGCCGCCTGCTGCGCCTCTCCGCTGTCGGGCATGGGCACCGGACTGGCCATGATCGGCGCCTACGTCCTCGCCGGGGAACTGGCGGCGGCGGGCGGCGACCACCGGGTGGGCTTCGCCCGCTACGAGGAGGCCATGCGCGAGTACGCGAAGGGCTGCCAGAAGTCGGCGGACGGAGTGGGCGACTGGATGGTTCCCGAGAGCCGTCTCAAGGCCTGGATCGTCAACCAGAACTACAAGCTGCTGCCCTACGTGCCGTGGAAGGGGCTGATCGCCAAGGGCATCAGGAAGACGGCGAACGCCATCACCCTGAAGGACTACGAGCGCTGACCTCCCGCCGCCTTCGGTACGAACGGAGCCGCCCCCGTGCCCGGAACGTCTCTCTCGGCCGTCGTCACCCGCCTCCACCGCGCGATGCCCGACAGGTCCGCCGACCTGTACGCGATCGACGCCGTCCACGAGTTCCCCTTTCTCGCCCCGGCATGCCCGAGCGCTACCAGGGGCGCCCTCCGCCTGGCGGGGGTGATGGGCCGGGACGCCGCCCCGCGGTGAACCGGGGGGCAACGTCCCGGCGAGCCGGGCGGAACGGTTACCGCAGACCCGCGTCCAGGGCGGTGGTCAGGGTGCCGGGGTCACCGGACATCTCCCAGACCATCGCGCCGAGCAGGCCCTTGCTCCGGAGCCACGCGGTCTTCTTCCCGATCGACCAGACGTCGTCGAAGGTCCACCACTGACCGCCGTTGCCGGTGTAGCAGTAGGTCGCCACCGACTGCTCGTCGTGTCTCACCGCGCATCCCGGCACGGAGGCCAGCAGGTTGGCGTATCCGCGGGTGCCCGCCTCGTCCGGGAACTGCCCCGGCGCCGCGCCGGTGGCCGTCTGCCACTCGCCGAACCTCCCGCCGTCGGCGACACCCTGCCAGCCCCGCCCGTAGTACGCGAGACCGATGGTGATCTTGCGCGGGTTCACCCCCGCCTGGAGATAGACGCCGACCGAGTCCTCGACGCTGAAGTGGAACGGGTACGGGTCCTCGGCGTCGGCGTACAGGTTGCCCTGGTGTCCGGCCCGGTTGGGCTCCCAGGAGTTGTCGCTGCCCGCGCCGTGGAAGTCGTAGCCCTGGACGTTGAAGATGTCCAGGGACCTGGCGACCTCGGGCAGGTCCCAGCCGGCGGCGATCTTCGCCGGGTCGGCGGGGGTGAAGGCGGTGAGCTGGTAGCGCCTGCCGGTCTCCTGGGTCAGCGCGTCGAGCTGCCTGCGGAACTCGGCGATCAGCAGCGTGTTGTTCGCCTTGTCGTTCGGGCCGATGTGGTTGCCCGCGTGCCCCTCCGAGCCCGGCCACTCCCAGTCCAGGTCGATGCCGTCGAAGATCCCGGCGGCGCTGCCGGGGCCGCCCGCGCCGTTGTAGACCGGCAGGTTCCCCTTGATGTACGTGTCGATGCAGGAGCTCACGAACTTCTTGCGCGCCGCGTCGGTGGCCGCCACGTCGGAGAAGTACTTCGAGTACGTCCAGCCGCCGAGCGAGATCAGCACCTTGAGGTTCGGATACTTCGCCTTGAGCTTGCGGAGCTGGTTGTAGTTGCCGCGCAGCTTCTCCCAGCCGGTGTCGGCGACACCGTCCACCGACTGCGCCGCGCTCATCGGCCTGCCGTAGTCGGCGTCCGCGTCGCCGGAGCCGTCGCCCTGGTTCGGGTCCTGCGGGTTCGCGGTGGTGCCCTTGGTGACACCCTGCAGGCACGTCAGGTTCACCGGGTCGATGTTGCCGAAGGCGTAGTTGAGGTGGGTCAGCTTCGCGGCGGCACCGGTGGTGTCGAGGTTGCGCACGAAGTACTGGCGGCCGTAGATGCCCCACTGGACGAAGTAGCCGATCCTGGCGTATCCGCTGCCGATGATGTCGTCGGTGCTCACCTTCAGCGCGGTGCTCGCCGCCGACGTGTTGTCGTACAGGTCGCGGGCCTTCACGGTGAACGTGTACTCGGTGGACGGCGACAGCCCGCTCACCGTGGCGGAGGTGCCGGTCACCGTCGTGGCCAGGGTGGCGCCGGTGTAGACCTCGTACCCGGCGATGCCCTTGTTGTCCGTCGAGGCGTCCCAGGTGAGCGAGACGCTGGAGGAGCTCTTGCCGGTGACGCGCAGGTTCGCGGGCACGGTCGGCGGCTGGGTGTCGTCACCGGCGTTGTTGGTGGTCACCTTCAGCGCGGCGCTCGCCGGGGAGAGGGTTCCCTTCCGGTCCCTGGTCTTCACGGTGAACGTGTACTCGGTGTTCGAGGTCAGGCCGGTGACGGTGGTGCTCGTCCCGGTGACCGTCGCGGCGAGGTCGGCGCCCCGGTAGACCTGGTAGCCGGAGATCGGCAGGCTGCCCGGGGTCGCGGCGTCCCAGGCCAGCGAGACGGTTCTGGTGGTCTTGACCGGCGAACGCAGGTTGCCGGGCGCGCCGGGCGGCGTGTCGGCGGCGCCGTCGCACCTGACGTCGTTGATCCTGCAGTTCTCCGGCTCGGCGGACGCGCTGCTGAGCGTGAACGCGGGGCTGTACGGCTCGGTGGTACCGCGTGCCGCCACGGTCGTGTTGTAGTGGGCCGGGCTCAGCGTGACCTGGCGCCCGCTCTGGCTCAGCGACCCGTTCTGCGCGGCGCTCGCGGTGACCCCGGCGGGCAGGTCGAAGGTGATCGACCAGCCGTTGAGCGCGGTGTCGGTGTTGTTGGCGACCACGAATCTGCCCTGGGTGCCGCTCCCCGAGTAGGTCGCGGTGACGGGCGCGTCCGGGGGCGGCGGGTCGCCGCTGCCGTCGCAGTTGGCGCCGTTGATCGTGCAGCTCACCGGCTGGGCCGCCGCGCTGAGCGTGAAGGTGGGGCTGTACGGCTCGGTGTTGCCGTTCGCCCGTACCGTGTTGATGTAGAAGGCGGGGGTCAGCTTGACCCGCGTCCCGTTCTGCGTGGTGGTGGCGTTCTGGGCACCGCTGACCGTGATGCCCGCGGGCAGGTCGAAGGTGATCGACCAGCCGGTGACCGGAGTGGTGCCGGGGTTGCTCACCACGAACTTGCCCTGGGTGCCGGTGAGGGTGAAGACCGCGGTGAGCCGGGCGGCGGCCGAGGCGGGGGACGAGAGAGCGGCGAGAGTGGCTGCCATGGCGAGAACCAGCAGCATGGAGGCTAATCGGCGCACGTAAATGCCTTTCCATTTAGGAAAGTTTCCTAATAATTACGCGGATCGTAACCCCGGCGCCGGATGCCTACAAGGCCCAAAACAACGCCTCCCGCCCGGCTCGAACCGTACGGCCGCCCGCCTGACCGCCCGGGAACGGAAGGCCGGTCAGGACAGGCCGCCGACATGGGAAGCCCTCGGTTTGTCGGCGCAGCCGGTTACCGTCAAAGCAGGCCGGCGACCAGCCCGCACGGCGGCGATCGCCTGGCGATCCCGGGCACCGCCTTCGGTGAGGGGGCGGGCATGGATGGTGTGATTGATGCGCGTGCGTGTCAACCCAGCTTTTTCAGCCTGACAGCCTGCTTGAGGAAGACGATGCCGTCGATCATGTCGAGCTGGGCCGGGTCCAGCGGGAAATAGGCGAAATCGTGGGAGATGCGCGGGGCGGGCTTCGTGACGGCCTCGGCCAGGCGGCGGGCGTCGACGAGAGAGTGGTCCCACGGGAGCGTGGACAGGATGCCCTCGACGGTGTCCGGGGGCGGGGTGTCGTCGCCGACCGTGCCGAAGGCCGAGGCCAGGAAGGCGTACCGGTCGCCCAGGTACGCTTCGGTGATCGCCCCCGCACTCCACCACTCCAACTGCTGGTCACCGAGCGACATGAAGCTCTTGTTCCGCTGCAGGTGGAGGTTGTGGGTGAAGACCAGGGCCGGGCCGTGCTCGGCGACGGCACGCAGGTTGGCGGCCATCATCGCGTCCCGCAGGCCCGACAGCCTGGCTATCCGGGCCGGGGACGTGTCGGCCATCCAGTGGTGGTAGCGGAGCAGGCCGACGGCGGTGCGCCCGTACAGCGCCGCCCGCTCCCTGTCCTCCGCGCTCAGCCGCGGCGCCTGCGTGTCGAGCAGCGCCACCAGGTCGTCGGCGATCAGGCGCAGCCGCTGGGCGTCGGCGGACTGGCCGATCGACTGGGACGGGTCCATGACCGTGGCCTCGTTCGTCCACCGGTCGTCCGGGCCCAGCAGCGCGTCGAGGGTTTCCATGGTGCAGGGCAGCGGGCCGTCGAGGAGGGCGTGGAGGGCGGTGAGCGCCTGGCGCGGGCTCGCCGCCCAATACTCCAGAGGGCCGTCGAAGCCGTAGAACCGGAGCTTTTCATCATGCTCCTCGTTGTACGCGCGCATCCAGCGCACGAGCTCGCGGTTGGCCGGTGACGCGCCGAAGCCGTGGCTGAAGCCGCGTTCCATGACGTCATCGAGCGTGCCCGCGCCCGTCGTGATGTGGTCGTCGACCACGAGGCCCATGAGACAGTCGCTCTCGATGGCGAACGACCGGTAGCCCTCGTGCTCGACCAGATGCCGGAAGATCTCGTTGCGCAACTCACCCAGCTCCCCCACGAAGTGCCTGGCCTCGCCCAGGCCGAGCAGCAGGGGCTTGGCGGGAAGCGACCGGAGGAACGCCGAGACGCCCGTGCCGTCGAGCGGCCGGGCCGTGTCCTTGATATCCATACCTTCAACGATATCTTTGAACCTACGGTGTAAACTTTTCCGTGAAAATCCCCGCTCTCATCGCGACGAACCTTCAATCGGTGGTGCATCCATGAGGCCAGTGGACCTGGCGCGCGAGCACGGCCTGTCCACCCAGGCGATCAGGAACTACGAGGAGGCCGGCATCCTGCCCGCCGCCGAACGCACCGTCCACGGCTATCGCACCTATACGCCGCTGCACGCGCAAGCCCTGCGCGCGTTCCTCGCCCTCATGCCCGGGCACGGTCACCAGACGGCCACGTCGATCATGCAGGCGGTCAACCGGGGTGCCACCGAGGACGCGCTGCGGCTCATCGACGAGAGCCACGGCCAACTCCTCGACGACCGCCGCACCCTCCAAGCCGTCGAAGCCGCGCTCCGCGATCTGGCGCCCGTGCCGCAGGAGCGCGGCGACACGTTCATCGGCCCGCTGGCCGGGAGGCTCGGCATCCGCCCTGCCACCCTGCGCAAATGGGAGAACGCCGGGCTGGTCCGGCCGCGCCGCGATCCGCAGACGGGCTACCGGATCTACAGCGCGGCCGACGTACGGGACGTCCGGCTGACCCACCAGCTCAGGCGGGGCGGCTACCTGCTGGAGCAGATCGCCCCGCTGATCGCTCAGGTCCGCTCCGCCGGAGGCGTCGCCCCGCTGGAGTCGACCCTGCGCGACTGGCAGGCCCGCCTGTCCGCCCGGGGCCGCGCCATGCTCAAGGGCGCCGCCGACCTGGACGCGTACCTCTGCGCCCGCGGACCCTGAGGCCGAACACGGCGCAGCGCAACGGCACAGGAAGGCCGGGCCGCTGACAGCGGTCGCAACCGGGAGACGCTCGCCTACATTCTCAGCCGAGGCCGCCGTTGGCGTGGAGGTTCTGGCCGGTGAGCCAGCGGCCGTCGGGGCCCGCCAGGAAGGCCACGACGTCGGCGATGTCCGAGGGCTCGCCGAGGCGGCCGAGCGAGGTCATGCCCGCGACCTGGGCCAGGGCCGCCGCGGGGTTGGTGCCGCGCAGCAGATCGGTGTCCGTGGCACCGGGCGAGACCGTGTTGACGGTGATGCCCCGGCCGCCGAGCTCGCGGGCCGTGACGGCGGTCAGCTGTTCGAGCGCGCCCTTGCTCGCCGCGTAGGGGGCGATGCCGGGTGCCGGGCGGACGGTGTTGAGCGTGGAGATGTTGACGATGCGCCCGCCGTCGCGCATGTGCCTGGCGGCGTATCGGATGGTCAGGAAGACGGCTCTGGCGTTGACCGCCATGACGCGGTCGTACAGTTCCTCGCCGGTCTCCGCGACGGGGGTCGGAGTGAAGCTCAGCGCGGCGTTGTTGACCAGGATGTCGAGGCCGCCGAGAAACTCCTCCGCGGTCTCCATCAGCCGCTCGGCGGCGCCCGGCTCCGCCAGGTCGGCCTGGACGGCGCGGGCACTCCCGCCCGCCTCCTTGACCGTCCGCTCGACCTCGGCCGCGGCGCCGGCGTCGCTCGCGTAGCTGAAGAGCACGTCCGCCCCGTCGCGGGCGAGGCGCTCCACGATCGCCCGGCCGATGCCCCGCGACCCCCCGGTGACCACCGCCGCCTTGCCCTCCAGCACCGCCATGTCGACCTCCACTCCCCTTGTGGACCTCATCTCATCGTCGAATCTATGATCGCGCGGTGCGGCTGTCGACGCCCGCCACGCCGCGCGAGCCGTGCCCGGCCATTGGTGCGTT
The DNA here is from genome assembly GCF_040607515.1 of Streptosporangium sp. NPDC005286. NCBI lineage: Bacteria > Bacillati > Actinomycetota > Actinomycetes > Streptosporangiales > Streptosporangiaceae > Streptosporangium > Streptosporangium sp. NPDC005286. The sequence continues at coordinate 9,252 of NZ_JBEXGU010000142.1, forward strand.
CCAGATCTGTAATCTCGGAGAACTGGCGGAGTTTCGGTCGTACGCCCTAGCGTGCGGACCATGACCATCGATGGGCGCTCGGCGCACATTCTCGACGTCCTGATCACCGAGTTCGGCGACTCCATGAAGCGCGATCCCGCCGCCTTCCGGCGCAAGTTCCGGAAGATGGCCGCCTCGCCGTTCGCCTTCTACCGGGGCAGCGCCTGCCTGTTCTACGCGGACATGACCGGCGAGTTCGCCGACGACGCCTTCCTGGACGACCAGACGAGGCGGGTCTGGATCCACGGCGACCTGCACGCCGAGAACTTCGGTACCTACATGAACGCCTCCGGCGTGCTGGTCTTCAACGTCAACGACTTCGACGAGGCCTACGTCGGACCGTACATCTGGGACCTGCGGCGGTTCTCGGCCAGCATCGCGCTCATCGGGTACGCCAAGGCGCTGTCCGACGACGTCATCACCGCCCTGGTGACCGAGTTCGCCGGCGCCTACCTCGCCGAGCTGACCGGCATCTCCGAGGGTGGGGACGACGCGATCGGCTCGCTGACCCTGGAGACCACCACCGGCGTGCTGCACCGGGTGCTGCAGCACGCCCGGCTGAACACCCGGGTGGCGCTGCTGGAGCTGGAGACCACCGTCGAGAACTTCGACCGCAGGTTCGCCGTCATGGACGGCCGCTACCCGGTCGACGAGGAGACCCGGCAGCTGGTGGAGGCGGCCTTCCAGGACTACCTGACGACCCTTCCCACCGTCTCGGCGGTCGAGCACAAGATCAAGGATTTCGCGCTCCGCACCGGCATCGGGATCGGCTCGGCCGGGCTGCCCTCGTACAACATGCTGCTCGAGGGCCACACCCAGGCCCTGGAGAACGACGTCATCCTCTACATGAAGCAGGCCCAGGTCCCGGCCGTGGCGCGGTACGTGACAGACGAGAAGGTGCACGGCTACTTCAAGCACCAGGGCCACCGCACCGCCGAATCGCAGCGGGCCCTGCAGGCGTACGCCGACCCGTGGCTCGGCTACACCACGCTGAACGGCGTCGGCCAGATGGTCGCCGAGGTCTCCCCCTACACCGCCGACCTGGACTGGGGCGACGTCAACGAGCCGGACGAGCTCGCCTCGGTGATTCGCGACCTGGGCCGGGCGGTGGCCAGGATGCACTCGGTGGCCGACGACGAGTCCAGCCACGACCTGGTCGACTTCTCCACCGAGGACGCGATCGTGGCCGTGATCGACGGCGACACCGAGGGCTTCACCCGCACCCTGGTCGACTTCGCGCACGCCTACGGGGCACGGGCCAGGGCCGACCACGGGCTCTTCGTCGACCTGTTCAGGAACGGCCTCCTCCCCGGCCTCTGAGTCCGGCTTGCCGGCCCGGCCCCCGAGATCGGCCCCCGAGATCGGCCCCTGTGATCGGCCCCTGTGATCGGTCTCGGAAGCCGGGCTCCGGAACCGTTCTCCGTGAACGTCCTTCGGGAAGGACCGCGCCCGGAGCCGGTCGCCTCATCTCACCGCCGCTCCGCCTCCGTTTCCGCCTCCGTTTCCGACTCCGCCTCGCGCCGGGCGGAGCGGGCCTCGGCGTGGTGGCAGGCGACCTGGGCCCCGGCCGAGGACGGCAGGACCGGCAGTTCCCCGGACGCGCACAGCCCTTCGACCCCCGCCTCGGCCGCCGCGCCCAAGGCCAGCACCTGGCAGCGCGGGTGGAAGCGGCAGCCGGCCGGGATCCGGGTGGGGTCCGGCGGCTCGCCGCCCAGCACCACGGGCGACCGCGACTCCGGCAGGACCGACAGCAGTGCCTGGGTGTACGGGTGCGAGGGCGAGGTGAGGATCCGCTCCACCGGCCCCGACTCGACGATCCTGCCGAGATACATCACCGCGACCCGGTCGGCGATGTTCCAGGCCAGCCCGAGGTCGTGGGTGACGACCAGGGCCGACAGGCCCAGCTCGGCGCGGAGGCGGAGCAGCAGGGCGAGGATCTCGCCGCGTACCGACGCGTCCAGCGAGGCCACCGGCTCGTCGGCGACCAGCACCCTGGGCTCCAGCGCGAGGGCTCCGGCGATGACGACGCGCTGGCGCTGGCCACCGGACAGCTCGTGCGGGTAGCGGTCGAAGAACCGTTCGGGAGGACGCAGCCCGGCCCTCGACAGGGCGGAGGCGACCAGGTCGCCCTCGCCGGGCAGGCGATGGATGCGCGGCCCCTCGGCCACCGCCTCGTAGACGGTGTGCCGGGGGTTGAGCGATCCGGTGGGGTCCTGGAGCACGAGCTGCACCTCGCGGCGGTGGGCCCGCAGGGCGCGCGATGAGTAGGCCAGCGGGACACCGCCGTAGCGGACCGACCCCGAGGTGGGCCGCTCCAGGCCGAGCAGGGTCCTGGCCAGCGTCGTCTTGCCGCAGCCGGACTCGCCGACCAGCGCGACGATCTCCCCCTCGCCCACGGCGAGGTTCACCCCGTCCACCGCGCGGGCGCGGCGCCCGCGCGAGGCGAACTCCACCCGCACCTCCCGCGCTTCGAGCAGGGTCATCGGCTCTCCTCACTGACGTGGACGCACGCGGCGGTGTGCGGCGCTCCGGTGCCGTCGCCCGCGGCCCGCAACTCGACCGGCTCCGACGCGCACGAGACGAGCGAGACCGGGCAGCGAGGGTGGAAGGAGCACCCCGCGGGCAGGTGCGCGGGGTCGGGCGGGTCACCGCCCAGTCCCCTGGGCGCCATCCTGGAGGCGGGGTCCCCGACGGTGGGGAACGCCTCGGCCAGCGCCCTGCTGTAGGGGTGCCGCCCGCCGTTGAAGACCTCACGCGAGGGGCCGGACTCGACCACCCGGCCCGCGTACATGACCGCCAGCCGGTCGCACGTCGACGCCAGGACCGACAGGTCGTGGGAGATCATGACGAGGCCGATCCCGTGCTCGGCGATGAGCGAGCGGATCAGCGAGAGCACCTGCGCCTGGATCATCACGTCCAGCGCGGTGGTCGGCTCGTCGGCGATGATCAGGCGGGGTGAGCAGGCCAGCGCCATGGCGATCATCACCCGCTGGCGCTGGCCACCGGACAGCTCGTGCGGGTAGCCGCGCGCCCGCCAGGCCGGCAGGCCGACCTGCTCCAGCAGCTCCGACACCCTGCGCCGCGCCTCGGCCCCGGTCGCCATGCCGTGCACCCGCAGCGGCTCGGCGATCTGGTCGCCGATCCGGCGCACCGGGTTCAGTGCGTGCTGGGCACCCTGGAAGATCAGCGAGGCCGAGGCCCACCGGACCGCGCGCAACCGCCCCCAGCTCATCGCCAGGACGTCCTCGCCGTCCAGCAGGATCTCCCCGGACACCAGCGCGTTCCTGGGCAGCAGCCGCAGCAGGGACATGGCCAGCGTCGACTTGCCCGACCCCGACTCCCCCGCCACGCCGAGAGCCTCACCGGCCTCCAGGCCGAGCGAGACGCCCCGCACGGCGGGCACGTCCCCGGCCGCGCCCCGGTAGGTCACCGCCAGGTCGCGCAGTTCGAGCAGGGTCACGAGGCTCCTCTCAGCCGCGGGTTGAGTACGGTCTCCAGAGCGCGCCCGCAGAGGGTGAACGCCAGGACCACCGCCACGATGCACAGGCCGGGCGACAGCACGTACCACCAGGCTCCCGAGGTGGCCGCGCCCCAGTCGTAGGAGCCGCGCAGCATGCTGCCCCACGAGACCTGGCCGGAGCCCGCGCCGAGGAAGGCGAGGGTGGACTCGGTGACGATGGCGCTGGCCACCATGAGCGTGGTGTTGGCCAGGACCAGCGGGGCGACGTTCGGCAGCACGTGCCGGGTCATGACGTGCCAGTGCCCGGCGCCCAGCGCCCTGGACCGCTCGATGTACGGCCTGGCCTCGACCGCCAGCGTCTGCGCCCGGATCAGCCTCGCCGTGGACGCCCAGGAGGTCACCCCGATCGCCAGGATGATCGTGGACGGGCCACCGCCGAGGATGGCCGCGAGCACCATGGCCAGGACCAGCGCGGGCAGCACCAGGAACCAGTCGGTGACGCGCATCAGCACGGCGGCGACCCAGCCCCGGAAGTGCCCGGCCGCGATGCCGAACACCGTGCCGATCACCATGCTGAGCAGCGCCGACATGAACCCGATGAGCAGCGAGACCCGCGCGCCCCACAACAGCATGAGCAGAACCGAGCGGCCGGACTCGTCGGTGCCGAGCGGGAAGTCCATGCTCGGCGGTGCCATCCTGGTGCCCGTCGCCTTCGTCACGTCCATCCCCGACGGGTCGGTGAGCAGCGGCGTGAGCAGGGCCGCCAGGACGGCGACCAGCAGGATCGCCGCCCCGTACAGCCCGGCTCGCTGCCTGGCGTACCGGCGGCAGAACCGCGTCAGAGCGGCGCGGCGGCGGGTGCGGGCGATCGTGCTCAAGCCGACCTCACCCTCGGGTCCAGGACGTGGTAGACCACGTCGGCCAGCGTGTTCATGACGATCACCGCGACGCAGACGAGCATGAAGGTGCCCTGCATGACGGCGTAGTCGGGTCCCCTGATCGCCTCGACGAACAGCAGCCCGAGACCGGGCCAGGAGTAGACGAACTCCACCGAGACCGCGCCGCCGACCACGAACCCGATCTGCATGAAGACCAGGGTCACCGTCGGCAGCAGCGCGTTCGGCACCGCGTGGCGGCGCCGGACGTCGTCGTCGCGCAGGCCCTTGGCGCGGGCGGTGGTCACGTAGTCCTGGCCGATCTCGTCGAGCAGCGAGGAGCGCATGACCAGCAGGTACTGCGCGTAGACGACGGCGACCAGGGTGAGGCAGGGCAGCACCAGGTGGTGGGCGACGTGCAGCAGGTAGAGCGGCCCGTCGGGGGCGTCGACGTCCTCCATGCCCCGGGTGGGGAACAGGCCCGGTACCGGGCCGATCCCTGCGGCGAGGACCATGAGCAGCAGCAGTCCCAGCCAGAAGGTCGGCACCGACCACAGGGTCAGCGCGGTCCCGGTGGAGAGGCGGTCGAAGCGGCCGCCGTGGTGCCAGGCGGCCCTGGTGCCCTGCCACATGCCCAGGCCGACCGCGACGGCCAGCCCGGTGCCCACCAGCAGCAACGTCGGCCCCACCCGGTCGCCGATGAGCTCGGCGACCGGTCTGCGGTACTCGTACGAGGTGCCCAGGTCCAGCCGCAGGGTCCGGCCCACGAAGTCCAGGAACTGCGCGCCCAGCGGCCGATCCAGGCCCATCTGCCGTCTGAGCAGGGCGAGCTGTTCCGGGGTCACCGGCACGTCGCGGGTGTAGGCGATGGTGGGGTCGCCGGGGATCAGACGGAACAGGAAGAACGTGGCGACGATCACCAGTCCGATGCTGAGCAGTGCCCCGCCGAGCTTGACCAGCGCGTAGCGCGCCACGGCCCGGCGGGCACCGCCCTCCTCGGTGTCGCCCCTCGCCTGTTGCGGCGATGTGAGCATCGGCCGCTACTCGCGGTCGTCGGCGGCGGTGCGGCGGCGCCGCAGGAGGAAGAAGCCCCCGGCGCCGAGAACCACCACGACGACCACCGCGACGGCCACCGCGGTGCCGCTTCCCGAACCGCTCCCGGCCGGGGCGGCGGCGCGCTCCACCGCACGCAGCGAGTAGACCGGCCAGTAGCTGCTCCCGCCGTACAGGATGCCCTTGTCCTCGGGGATCGGGGTGATGGAGGCGATCCGGTCCTTGCGGTAGCCCTCCAGGTTGTTGGGATAGTAGATCGCGACGACGGGGGCCTCGGTGTAGAGCCGCTCCTGCATCTGCTTGATCAGCTCGACCCGGGCGGCTCGATCGAGTTCGGCCAGCTGCGCCTGGTAGAGCCTCTCGAACTCCTTGTCACAGAAGAACGACTCGGTGCCGCCGCCCTGCCCGCTCGCGGTGGGCCTGCGACTGCACAGGTGGGTGGCCAAGATCTCCTCCGGATCCGGGTTGACCGACCAGCCGCTGATCGCGATGTCGTAGAGCGCCGTGCTGCCCGTCTCCTCGGTGAACTTGTTGGAGTCGAGCCTGCGGGTGGTGAGCTGGATGCCGATGTCCTTCAGCCAGCCGGTGAGGAACTGGGCGATCTTGTCCTCGACGGGCTCGTCGGTGTGGATGCTGAAGCGCATCTCCAGCTTGCGTCCGCCGTCGGGCATGGTGCGAACGCCGTCCGCGCCCTTGGCGTAGCCGGCCTCGTCGAGGATGCGGTTGGCCTCCGCCAGATCGAAGGTGACGGCTTTGTCGCCCTCGGCCTTCCAGAAGAACTCCTGGTACATCGGCGGGATGATCGAACCGTCCGCCGGTACGGCGAGACCGTTCTGCGCCTGCTCGACGAGGGCCTTCTTGTCGATCGCGTGATGGATGGCCTGGCGCACCCTGACGTCCTTCAGCGCGGGGTGCCCGTCGCCGATCGGCTCGCCGCGGGCCGTCGCGGCGCCCGGGTTGAACTGCAGGTAGCTGGCCCTGCGGCCCTGGGTGTTCCACTGCGTGATGTTCGCATCGCCCGCGAGTGCCTCGAACTGCGGGCCCTGCAGGCGGCCGATCCAGTCGATGTCGCCCTTCTTCAGACCGGCGATCGCCGCCTCGGGGTTCTCGTAGAAGATGACGTGCAGCTCGTCGATGCCGGGGGCGCCGCGCCAGTACGACGGGTTGGCCTTGAGCTTCACATAGCCGTTCTTCTTGTGCTCGACGGCGATGTAGGGCCCGCTGCCGACGGCGGGGTAGGTCTCGTTCTCGTAGGTGCCGATGTCGGGGACGCTCTCCCAGACATGCTTGGGCATGATCGGGATCGGCAGCTCCAGCATCGAGGCCTGGGGCTTCTTGGTCTTGATGACCAGGGTCCGGTCGTCGGACGCGGTCACGGTGTCGAAGTTCTCGACGGCGGGGCCGTTGGCCGTCTTGGCCCCGTCATCCGTCATGATCTTGTTGAAGGTCCACGCGGCGTCCTGGGCGGTGACGGGCTTGCCATCCGACCAGGTGGCCCCGGCACGCATGGTGAAGGTCCAGGTCAGCTTGTCCGGTGAGGTCTCCCACGACTCGGCGAGGTCGGGGCCGGGCTTCAGGGTCTTGGAATCGGGCACCGTAAGGAAGCCGTACATCCAGCGGTGGATCGACGTGGAGACCACCCGGACCGCCAGGAACGGGTTCATCGAGTCCATGCTCTGCGTCGCGCCCAGCCGGACGACCCTCTTCTCGGTCTGGGGTGCCCGCACGGCCGTCCCCTGGGAGGTCTGGGCGGCAGAGGGTGATGCGTGCGCCACGAGAAGTGTCGCCATCGACAGCGCCAGGCTCAGCGCCGCCAGGCGCGTCCCCGTTCTGACCATGGTGTGCCCCACCTTCGGATCGGTGACTTATTGACAACGAAGGCACACCATACAAACGGCGCGTGTCAACGAGCGGTGGAAGATTGTTTCACTCTCGTTTTATTTGCCGACATTATTTTTCACTCCCTTCGGCACGAATAGACACAAAGGGGCTTATGTGTACCCGGGGGTTACCGCAGGGTGCTGGACCGACCGTCCGGTATGGACGGGGCGGTCGGGGTGCGGCATGCTACAGAACATGACTCTGTTCTCGGTGGAAGGCAAGATCGTCGTCGTCACCGGCGGCTCCAGGGGAATCGGCCGGATGATCGCGGCCGGGTTCGTCGACGCGGGAGCCACGGTCTACATCTCCTCCCGCAAGGCGGCCGAGGTCGAGAAAACCGCCGCGGAGCTGGGATGCACGGCCATCCCGGCCGACCTATCCACCGAGGACGGGGTCTCCACCCTGTTCGAGGCGGTCGCGGAGCGGGAGTCCCGGCTGGACGTGCTGGTCAACAATGCCGGGGCGACCTGGGGCGCGCCGCTGGAGGAATACCCCGAGCAGGCGTTCGACAAGCTCTGGGGGATCAACGTCAAGGGCGTGTTCTACCTGACCCAGCGGTTCCTGCCGCTGCTCCGCGCCGCCGCGAGCCCCGAGTCCCCGGCCAGGGTGATCAACATCGGCTCGGTGGACGGTATCCGGGTGCCCTCGATGGAGAACTACGCCTACTCCGCGGCCAAGGCGGCGGTGCACATGCTCACCCGGCACCTGTCCCAGCGGCTCGCCAAGGAGTCGATCACGGTCAACGCGATCGCCCCCGGGCCGTTCGAGTCGAAGATGATGGCCTTCGCGCTCCAGGACGAGAGGATGCGCGCGGCGGTCGCCTCCCACGTCCCGCTGGGCAGGATCGGCCGCCCCGACGACATGGCGGGCACCGCGATCTTCCTGTCCTCACGCGCCGGCGCCTACCTCACCGGGACCGTGATCCCGGTGGACGGCGGCATCTCCGGCCACGCGTAGCTCCCGGACTCTCCCCCCACGACCGGATCATCCGGTCCTTCAATCACACTTTGCCCCAAAAGCACCATTCGTAACGCAAGTGTAAAATTTTACCTCTTGCTGTCATTTCTCACAGATGACAGCTTTACTTCATGCTGAAGCGCTTCAAGGTGGTGGCACCGGCCGTTCTGGCCGTCGCCATCGCCCTCCCAGCCGGTGCCGCCCAGGCGGACCCCACTCCGGCCGCACCACCCGTGACCACCTGTGACGCCACCCAGACTCCCGCCGTCTACCACGGCAAGGTGCCAACGCCGAAGAGTGTCCTCGGCTTCGACCTTGGCGAGCGGGAGGTCACCTCGGCCGAGTCCGACACGCTGCTGACCGCGATCGACGCGGCCAGCGACCGGGTCGTCTCCGGCACCCTGGCCACCACCGCCCAGGGACGTCCACTGAAGTACGCGATCGTCGGCACCCCGAAGAACATCCGGAACCTGCGCGCGATCGAGAACTCCATCAAGCTGCTGCGCAACCCCCTCACCCCCGCCCCCGCGGCGAAGGTCCTCGCCAGGAACACGCCCGCGATCCTGTGGGTCGCCGGAAACGTGCACGGCGGCGAGGAGAGCGGCACCGACGCGGCGCTGAAGACCCTCTACGACCTGGCCGGGCGGGACGACTGCGCGGCCAGGCGAATCCTGGACAACGCCGTCACGGTGATCCTGCCGACGCAGAACCCCGACGGCCGCGAGGCCGACACCAGGCGGAACGCCTACGCCTTCGACATGAACCGCGACTGGTTCGCGCGGACCCAGCCGGAGACCGACGGCAAGATCGAACTGATGCGGAAGTATCCGCCGCAGCTCTTCATCGACGCCCACGAGATGGGCGGCACCGAGTTCTTCTTCCCGCCGAACGCCGACCCGATCTACCACGACATCGCCGAGCCGACGGTCGACTGGATCAACAACACCTACGGCGCCGCGATGATCGGCGAGTTCACCAAGCGCGGGATCCCGTTCTTCAACCGCAGCGTCTACGACCTGTTCTACATGGGCTACGGCGACACGGTCCCGGCAGGCGGGTTCAACGCGGCGGGCATGACCTTCGAGAAGGGCAACGCCTCCCCGATCGCCACCCGGACCTTCGAGCAGTGGCTCACCCAGTGGGTCTCGCTCTCGGCGGCGGCTGCCAAGAAGACCGAGATCCTCACCACCTGGCACGGCATGTACGCCGACGCCCTCAAGCAGGGGATCAACGGCCACCTGGAGCCGAACCAGGTCTACAACCCGGGCCACGAGGTCATCACCCAGGTGCCCGACCGGAAGGTGCGCCACTACTTCCTGCGCGCCGACGACCCGGCCAAGAAGGCGGAGACCGACCTCGTCGTGCGGCGGCTCCAGCGGATGGACGTCCAGGTGTACAAGCTGGCCACGCCGCTGACGGTCAAGGACTTCAAGGCGTACGGCAGGCCTGAGGCGAAGACCACCCTGCCCAAGGGCACCTACTGGATCCCGCTGGCCCAGGCGCAGAAGCACTGGGTCCAGGCCATGCTGAACGAGGACACCTACACCCCGTTCCCCTACTTCTACGACGTGACCGCGTGGAGCCTGCCGCTGCTCGGCAACGTCTCCGGCGGCTCCTCGGGCCAGGTGCTGCTGCCCGTCGCGACGCCGGTGCGGGCGGTGGACGCCCCCTCGGTCAAGGTCACCACCTCCCGCAAGATCGGAGTCCTGCAGCTGTCCGGTGGCACCGCGCAGAACGCGGCCGAGTCCTCCGGCTGGCTCCGCCACCGCCTGGACCGCGACTGGAAGCTGTCCTACCAGGTGCTCACGCCGGCCGATGTCGCCGCGGGCAAGCTGGGCGGGCTGGACGTGCTGCTCGTGCCGGACGGCTCGTCCAACTCGGCGAACAACGCCCTCGGCGAGGCCGGGCGCGCGGCGCTGCGCGACTGGGTCGGCGGCGGCGGGCGCTATGTCGGCTGGGCGGGCGGCGCCCGGCTGGCCGCCCTGGCCGGTGTCTCCAGCGTGACGCTGACCGACCCGACCTCGGACATCCCCGGCTCGCTCCTCCGGACGAACGTGGCCCAGGGGCCGCTGAGCAAGGACGTCGGGTCGAGCGTCATGCAGTTCTACGCGTACGACCTGGTCATGCGGGCCTCGAACCCCTCGCACGTGGTGACCTCCTACCCGGCCGCCGACTCGCCCGACTGGTTCCTGTCCGGTTTCGCGCTGGGCGCCGAGGAACTCGCCGGAACGGCGGCGGTGGTCGACGAGCCGGTGGGAGGCGGCCACGCGGTGCTGTTCGCCGCCGAGCCGAACTTCCGTGCCTTCAGCGACGGCACGGCGAAGATCGTCGCCAACGCGATCACCGCCGACCTGCCGTCCGCCTCGGCGCGGGCGCGGGCGCTCGCCCCGGCCCCGGACGCCTCGCGGGCCGCCGCGGCCATCCCGGAGCACGAGTCGCCGATCCGGGTCACGGTTCCCGCCTCCGACCGTGACAAGGCCGCCGCGGCGCTGAACGGCTTCGGTGCCACCTGGACCGAGCAGGCCGCTTCCGGCGGCGCGGTCCGGTTCGTCGTGGCCAACCCCGAGGGTCTCGACACGCACGAGCACCCCTGGGCGCGGAAGGTCCCCGACGCGCTGCGTGCGGCGGGAGTCTCTCCGCTCGCGGTGGTACTGCCGCAGTAATCCGGTACGGCGCGCGTCCCTTCGCGGGGCGCGCGCCGTTTCCGGTGCATCTTTGTGGGCCTGCTCTCCGTAGACCTGTTCTCTGCGGGCTTGTTTTCCGCAGGCTTGTTCTTTGTTCTTTGCGAGCCGTCAGATCGCCTTGGCCAGGGCGGTCGCCAGGTTGGCGGCGGCGCCGGGCGCGTAGTGCAGGAACAGGTAGGGCTCGGTGAGCTCGATCTCGATGAGGGCCGGGCTGCCGTCGGCCAGCCGGACCAGGTCCACCCGGGCGTAGAGCAGTTCGGGAAACTCGCCGAGCACCTGCTCGGCCAGGGCGAACTGGTCGGGGTCGGGAGTGCGGAACTCCCCGTGGCCGTCGCCCTGTCCCGGCTTGGTGGCGCTCTCGGTCAGCATCGGGCTGCGCCGGACGGCGTGGCTGAACCTGCCGCCGAAGTAGAGCATCGAGGTCTCCCCCTCGCCCTCGACCATGTCCAGGTACGGCTGGATCATCGCGGTCCGGCCGTTGGCGGCCAGCTTGGCGGCGTGCTCCTCGGCCTGTTCGCGGTCCGCGGTCCTGATCGTGTCGCGGGCTCCGGCCGAGATCGACGGCTTGACCACGTACTCGTCGAGGACCGGAAGGTTCGCGGCCTCGCCCGGCGCGACCCACGAGGTGGGGATGATCGGAGCCTTCAGGTCTTTTAGATAGACCTTGTCGGTGTTGCGTTCCAGCACGGCGGCCGGGTTGAGCAGCCGGGTGACGGACTCGACGTGACGGGCCCAGTCGAGGAACTCCGTCCGCCTCGTCACGTAGTCCCAGGGGGTACGGACCACGACGGCGTCGAACGCGGCCCAGTCGACGCTGGGATCGTCCCAGCGCACGATGTGACCGGTGATTCCCACCTCGGCCCAGGCCGCGACGGCGAGCTCCTTCTCGTCGTCGAGCTTGTCCGGGTCCGCGAAGGTCACGTACGCCGCAGAAACGCCCATGAGGTATCCCTTTATGTCATCACCAATTAGACATAAGGCACCTTACCTAAAGTCATCTGTTCGACTTGGGGCGGCACCTGCGGTGTCGCGTTCCCTAGCCCGCTGTCACTTGACCGGGTGTTCCCGCGCCGTCGTGGGGGATCGGGCGTGCGCGCTCCGGTGGGTGGGTGCTCCGGCCGGCCGTCTCACTCGCTCCCCGGTGGTTCAGGCCTCCGGCCTGCTCGGGCGCGGTGGTTGTGGGCTTTCATACGCCGACCGGAGCACCCACCCACCTCCGCGCCTTCCACCCCGCCGCACCGCGCGCGAACCGTAGCCGCTCACTCTCCGGCCGCCCAGTGGACTCTCCGACGCTGAAGCTCTCGCGACGAGACCGCTCAGGGCTGGTCACCGTAGCTGACGCGTGTCTCGCCGACACAGCGCAGGGTCGATCACCGTACGGGTGCGACGGCGCGAGGCATCCCGTGCGACCTGCCCCGACTGTGAAAACAAACCGTTGTTCGCGACCCCTTGTAGGGACGATGAGGATGCCGCCGACCAGAGGGAAAACCCGACCGCGGTGTCTTTTCTCCCGTACTCCGGCCGCCCCCGGTAAGGACGGCCACATCTGGTCACGCCAAGGCCATGGCCGCCGGTGCGGTGACGATAAAAGATCGAGGCAACAGGCGATCTACGATCATTCGCTTCTGCTCCGCCCTGGAAGACATGCGCCCTGCCAGCGGAGTGCTGCCGGGCCGAAGGTGATGCGGGCCTTGACGGCCAGAGGGCGGAGCCGGACGGAAAGGACAGCTCGGCATGCCCCTGCCTGACGACCAGTTTCTTGAGATTGCCACCGACGCCTACGTCTTCGGTTATCCGCTGGTCTTGATGGACATCACCAAGGCCATCGATACCAACATGGATCCCAACAACGAGGACGAACACGCCCCAATCAACCAGTTCATCCACGCCCGCGACCTGCCCGACCCGGCAGACCGCACAGTGGTGCGCACCAACCAGGACACCCTCTACTCCTTCTCCTGGCTCGACCTGACCGCCGAGCCGATCGTGCTGTCCCTGCCTGACATGCAAACCAAGGAGCCGGACAACGAGACGGAGCGTTCGCGGTACTGGCTGATGCAGATCATGGACGCCTGGTCCAACACCCTGCACAACCCCGGCCAGACCACCACCGCCACCCCCGCCGCCTTCCTGCTGTACGGCCCCGACTGGAACGGCGACGTCCCGGCCGACACCACACCGCTGTCGATGCCGACCAACACCGTCTGGATCGTGGGCCGCACCGAACTGATGGCCCTCGACGACGCAGATGAACTGGAGCACGTACACGCGCTGCAGGACGACATGCGGCTGATCCCGCTCAGTGCCTGGTCCTCATCCGGCGGCTACGTCCCGCCCCCAGGCACCTTCGATCCCGACATCGACCTGAAAACCCCGCCTCCCGCCCAGGTGGAGGCCATGAAGGCGGTGACGTTCTACAACCAGCTGTGTGCCCTGATGGTCCCCAACCCGACCTCGCCTGAGGATTCGGGCATGATGGAGCGCCTGGCCTCCATCGGGATCGTGCCCGGGGGCACCGTCGATGACCTGAACAGCGATCTGCTGGAGCAGGCCAAGAAGGACGGCGAGACCCGCGTCAGGACCTACACCAACCCCGAGGTTGAGGACCTCAACGGCTGGTTGTCGTCTCCCAACCTCGGCACCTACGACACCAACTACGATCTGCGCGCCTCCACCGCGCTGTATGGACTGGGCGCCAACCTGCCAGAGGATTCCCTCTACCCCAGCACGGCCAGCGCGGACAGCTCCACCACCGCCACCCGCTTCCGGCTGCATTTCGAGCCCGGCGAGCTCCCTCCGGTCGATGCCTTCTGGTCGATCACCGCTTACGACACCGACGGCTACTTCATCCCCAACGACGCCAAGAAGTACGCCGTCGGCCACCAGGACCTCATCACCACCAACACCGACGGGTCCGCCGATATCGCCATTCAGCCCGACGATCCCGGCGCTGACATTCCGGCGAGTAACTGGCTGCCCGTCGGCAACGCCCCGTTCACGCTGACCATGCGCCTGTACGCACCCGATAAGAACACCATCGCCGGCTGGAAGCCTCCTCGGCTGACCGCCGAAAGCTGAGGTGGGACGGTGCTCGCAGGCAGGTGACGTCCGGCGCGGACAGCCGGGACGGTAAACCACCTGCACCGGGCACCGGCGACCTTGCCGCTTGCCGGGCGGGCCGGGGCGCGGCGCTGACCTTGTGATCAGCCCGTTTCCCCGGCCCGTCCGCCGAACCCGGCGTGCTCCTTCTCAGGTGAAAAAGGCGTTTCTCCGCCTACTCCCAGCGGAAGAACACGGCCGCGACGACGCTGCCGAACACGAGGCTGACGGCGAGGCCGATCAGGTGGGCGGCCTCGACGGGCGCGCCGATCCAGGCAGCCGACAGGGCTTGGGTCCCAGCGCCGAACGGCAGCCACTGCCCGATCGTCGCGATCGCGTCCGGGAGGCTGTCGCGCCCGCCGAACAGGCCGCCGGCGGCGCCCAGGACGAAGAAGACGCTCAGGCCGATCGCCACGGAGGAGTTCGGGGTGGGCGACAGTGCGGCGACGATCAGGCCCACGGCGTACATGGCGGCCACTGTCAGCGCCAGCACACCGAGCGCCGCGCCGACGTGCACCGGGGGGTTGGCGCCGAACGCCAGGATGGCCAGGATCCAGGCGGCCGCGATGCCGACGGCGATCTGCAGCACACCGGCGGCCGCCTGGGCGACGAGGACCAACGTGGGCGAGGCGGGCGTCACCCCGAGGCGTCGCAGGATGCCGCTGCGACGGTAGTAAGCCAGGAAGCTCGGCATGTTGACGATGCCGGTCGTGGCCACGACCATCGTGAACACCAGCGGCAGCACATGGACGTCGAGGGCCGTGCGGCCGTGCGCGATCGTCTCCCGGCCTGCGGACGAGGCGCTCATCACCAGGATGAGCATCGGCAGGCCGATCGGCACGATCAGCCCGGCGGTGTCGCGGGCGACCATCTTGAGCTCGCAGACCAGCAGTCCGGCCCAGGCGCGTGGGCCGGGGCGGTGGACGGTGATGTCCGTCATCGGATCGTCTCCTCCTTGGTGTCGAGCCGGTGCCCGGTCAGGGCGACGAAGGCGTCGTCCAGGCCGGCCTGTTCGCTGCGCGTCTCGGTCGCCACGACGCCGGCGCGTACGAGCGCGACGCTGACGGCCTGGAGCAGGTCACCGCGGCCTTCGACGGCGACCGCGTCGCCGTC
>NZ_JBEXGU010000143.1:0-24235 GCF_040607515.1 Streptosporangium sp. NPDC005286
CTCGCGGCCGTCGTCGGCTACGTCCTGGTCACCGCCACACCGAAAGACGGTCACGACGAGGTCCCCGGTTCCGTGGCGGACCTGGGGAGGGCGCCTTCGCGATGACAGCCGGTCGAACAGCTCGGTGCCGCTGCCGGCACCGCGGATTCATGCGGGCGCCGCGCCCGACTCCGCCCTCTCCAGGTCCGCCACGGAACCGGGGACCTCGTCGTGACCGTCTTTCGGTGTGGCGGTGACCAGGACGTAGCCGACGACGGCCGCGAGTACGGCGGCGCCGGTGGCCAGGGCCGCCCCGAGCACATAGCCGGTTTCGTCCGGGTTGAGCTCTCCCGCGGGGATGTGACCGGCGAGCACGGAGGCCACCGCGGCCGCCCCGACGCTGCCGCCCATGAGCCGGAGGACCTGGTTGATGCCGGTGGCGCTCGCAGTCCGACCGTCCGGGGTCCGCGCGACGATGAGTGCGGGCATGACCGAGTACGCGACGCCGATGCCCACCCCCAGCAGTGCCATGGACACAACGATGTGCCATATCACGCGGTGAGCGACGGCGAAGGTCCCGAAGGCGGCCGCCACCGCGAGGGAGCCGACGGGCAGGACGGAGCGAACGCCGGTCCATCTGGCCAGGGCACGTGCGACCGGCGGCGAGAGCAGTGTGGCGATCGACATCGGCAGCATCAGCAGTCCGTTGACGAACACGGAGTACCCGAGCCCGAGGCCGTGAGTCGTCGGTTGCTGGATGAGCAGGACCATGACCGCGGCCCCACCGAACACGGCGACCCCGAGCAGCACCGCCGCGAGGTTGACCCCGAGGACACCGCGGGCGCAGGCCAGCCGCAGGTCGACCAGCGGAGCCCGGTGGCGCAG
This sequence comes from Streptosporangium sp. NPDC005286, assembly GCF_040607515.1. Lineage (NCBI taxonomy): Bacteria > Bacillati > Actinomycetota > Actinomycetes > Streptosporangiales > Streptosporangiaceae > Streptosporangium > Streptosporangium sp. NPDC005286. The sequence goes on from NZ_JBEXGU010000143.1 coordinate 865, forward strand.
CTCGACCAGTACCCAGGCTGCGAGCGTGACGAGGCCCAGCACCCCAAGCCCTACCACCTGTACCGAGGTCCAGCCCCAGGTCTGTCCTCTGGCGACGGCGAGGAGGCTCGCGCCAAGGCCCACTCCAAGCAGGATGGCACCCGGAACGTCCACCCGTATCGTCGTCGATGCCCGCGAGCCCGCCGGAACGCACCACCAGACCCATACCGCGCCGACGAAGGACACGACCATGGCGAAGAGAAACGCCGCCCGGTAGTCGAAGAACAGCACGCACAGTCCCATCACCGGGTTGCCGAGCCCGACGCCCACGGCGATGCTCGTGGAGAGGACGGCCAGCGTTCGATGGAGCTTTACTCCGACGAGGTACTGACGCGCGATGCTCACGGTCAACGGCACCATCGCGTAGCCGAACCCCTGGAGGGCGCGTCCGGCCAGGAGCCCGGGGAAGGTCGGGACCGCCGCTCCGACGAGGCCTCCTGCTCCGACCGCCGCGAGCGCGCCGATGAGCACCCAACGGCGCAGGTGACCATCGGCCAGACGTGACAGCACAGGGGTGCCCACGACTCCGATGAGCAGTGTGATCGTCAGGGTCCACTGCGCGGACTCGATCGACACCCCCCTGTCCTTGGCCACCTCGGGGACGATCGGACTGCCCAGTCCGGCCACCACAGAACCGATCAACGCGGCGTACGACAGGCACGCCACCAGCGCCGCCTGCGACGGCGCAGCCTTCGACGACCGTCCCATCCCGGCCGTCAGACCAGCTCGAGCAGCGTGGCGTTGGCCATCCCGCCACCCTCGCACATGGTCTGGACGCCGTAGCGGAGGTCCTGTCGACGCATCCGGTGAAGCAACGTCGTCATGAGCCGCGCCCCGGTGGCGCCCAGCGGGTGACCGAGCGCGATCGCTCCCCCCTGGGCATTCGTCAGCTCGAGATCCGCACCCGTCTCCTCCGCCCACGCGAGAACGACCGAGGCGAACGCCTCGTTGACCTCGAAGGCGCCGATCTCCGCCAACCCCACACCGGCCCGCCGCCGCAGTGCCTCCGTCGCGGGAGTCAGGCCGGCCAGCATGAGAACCGGATCGGAACCGACCACCGCCACCGGTGTGCGCGCCGCCTCGACGAGATATGCCCCAGCCATCGTTCCTCCTGCTCCCGTTGTCTTCCCGGTCGTCGCAGCCATCCGTCCGGCCGCCGCCGGGGCGATCGCCCGCCTGCTCCAGCGGGGCGGCGGTTCTCCGGGAACGCGGACGACCTCCGAGACCCCCTCGCCGAGCTCTCGTTCCCTACCGCGCGGCCGCGGGGTTCGGGGGATCGCTGATCACCCCGGCCGAGCGAAGCGCGTCGACCTCCGGCTGGGGCAGCCGGAGCAGCTCGTCGAGCACCTCCCGGGTGTGCTGACCTATGGCCGGCACGCCGTCGTAGCGTGGGCCGTCGTAGCTACGGACGTGAAGCACCGGCCCCGGTGTCAGCACCCGGCCGAGTGCCTCACTGCCGGTGAGCTCGACCAGGGTCCGTTCGCCGAAGTGCGGGTCCGCCACGATGTCACTGGCATCGTTGACCTGGGAGCACACCACCTCGAACTTGTCGAGCACCGCGAGGATCTCCGCCCTGGGACGCGCGGCGACCCAGGCGCCGACGATGCCCTGCAGCTCGTCGTTGTGCTCCATCCGGACGGCGTTGGTCGCGTAACGGGGATCCTCGATCATCTCCGGTCGGCCCATCGCCTCGAACAGGCGTTTGGCGATGCCCTGGTTGGAGGCCGCGATCGAGAGCCATTTGCCGTCGCTCGCCTGATAGACCCCGCGCGGCGACGCGGAGCCCGTCCCGTTGCCGACCCGGCCCTGGACGGTACCGGTCGCGGTGTAGTTGATGAGCATGTCACCGATGATGAACATCAGGGGCTCGTACAACGCGATGTCGACCTCGTCGCCCTCCCCCGTCCTCGATTTGCGGTACAACGCCATGGCCGTCCCCATCGCGGCGGAGATCCCCGCGATGGAGTCGGCGAAGCCGAAGGGCGGCGACGTGGGAGGCGTCTCCGGCCAGCCGTTGATGAAGGCAAAGCCGCTTCCGGTCTCGGCCACGGTGCCAAAGCCCGGACGCTCCCGGTACGGTCCCGTCTGGCCGAAGCCGGACACCCTGGTGAGCACCAGTCCCGGGTTGTCCGCGCGAAGGACGTCGTAACCGATCCCCCACTCCTCCAGCCGGCCGGGGCGGAAGGACTCGATGACCACGTCGACCCGGGCGGCGAGGCGGCGGACGAGGTCTCGCCCCGCTGCGCTGCGCAGGTCGATGCCGATGGAGCGCTTGCCCGAGTTGAGCCGGGCAAAGCCCATGGACTGGCCGTTCTTCATCGGTGTCCACTGGCGGGCGTAGTCGCCCGCGCCGGGGTCCTCCACCTTGACCACGTCCGCACCGAAGTCGCGCAACATCCGACCGCAGGTCGGCGCGGCGTACATCGTGCCGAGTTCGAGCACCCGCACCCCGGCCAGGGGACCTTGGGCGCGTTGGGACCCTTCGCCCATCACAACCTCCACTGGATGTGCTTGACCTCGAGGTACTCGCGCATCCCCCACTCGCCGAGCTCCCGCCCGACGCCGGAGCGGCCGTAGCCGCCAAAGGGCGCGTCCGCGCGCATGGCCCCGCCGCCGTTGATCCACACCGTGCCGGCCCGGATCTGGGAGGCGATTCGGCGGGCCTCCACCGGGTCGTTGCACCACACGTTCGCGGCGAGGCCGTAAGCCGTGTCGTTGGCGAGCCGGATCGCGTCCTCGGTGTCCTTGAAGGGCAGGATGACGGCGACCGGGCCGAAGATCTCCTGCTGCACCGCTCGGGCGTCCGGGGGCAGGTCGCCGAGGAGGACCGGGTTGACGTACCAGCCCTTCTCCGGCAACGGCTTGGTGACCTCGAGCAGCTTCTTGCCGCCGTCGGCCACCGCCTCGTCGATGAAGCCCAGCACGCGAGCCTGGTGGTCCGGGCGGATCATCGGCCCGATGTTGGTCGCCGGGTCCCACGGGTCGCCGACGATCATCTGGTCGAAGGCCGAGGCCCCCGCCTCCAGGAACTCGTCGTACTTCGCCTCGTGGACAAGGAGGCGGGCGAGCGCCGCGCACCCCTGGCCACCGTTGCGAGACCAGCGAAGATGCATCTCGACGGCGATGTCCTGCACGTCGACGTCCGGCATGACCAGGCTCGGCGACTTGCCACCGAGTTCGAGGGTGACGCCTACCAGGTTCTGGGCGGCCTGCTCCATGATCTTCGCGCCGACGGCGTCCGAGCCGGTGAACGAGACCCGGTCGACCCCCCTGTGGGAGGAGAGCCGCCGGCCCACGTCCGTACCGCCGACGATGACGTTCATGACACCGGGGGGTAGACCTGCCTCCTGGATGAGCTCACCGAGGAGGAGCGTGGTGAGCGGGGTCCTCGGCGACGGCAGGAGCACGACGGTGCACCCTGCCGCGAGCGCGGCACCGAACTTGAAGATGGCGAGGTTGAGCGGGTAGTTGTACCCGGTGATCGCGGCCACGACGCCGACCGGCTCGTGGACGACGTCGCTCATCGTCGGGTGCGGCTTGTCGTACTCACCGAGGTGGATCGTCCGGTCCACCTTGGCCGCCTCGGCCGCCCAGCGGAGGTGCTCGTCGACCGCCATCTTCACCTGGAGGTACTGCGCGAGCGAGACGGGCGTGCCCACCTCGTTGACGATCGACGGCAGCAGCCGGTCCGCGGCCGCCTCGAGCACGTCGGCGAACCGGTGGATGTACCGGGAGCGCTCCTCGCCCGACAGCGCGGCCCACTTCGGGAACGCCGCGCGAGCCGCCGCGACGGCCGCGTCGACCTGCTCACCGGAGGCGCCGCCGACGGTGGCGATGACCTGCTCGGTGGCGGGGTTGAACACGTCCCAGGTCTCGCCTCGGGGCGGCACCATCTCGCCGCCGATGAGGAGGGTACGAGTCTCGGGGACCCAGTCCCGCAACGGGTTCCGGGCGGTGGTCTCGGTCATCGGGCATCTGATCCTTCGGTGGGTCGCTTGGCCATGAGGCCGACTCGGGTCATCTCCACGACGACCTGGTCGCGCTGGTTGAGGCCGATGTGCTCGAACCAGACGATGCCGGAGTCCGTCCGGCTGGTGGATTCGCGCTTCTTCAGGATCGTCGTCTCGGCGCGCAGGGTGTCACCGTGGAACACCGGGCTGGGGAGCTTGATCTTGTCGTAGCCGAGGTTCCCGAGGGTCGTGCCCATCGTCAGCTCGGGCACGTGGAAGGCTCCGATGAGCGCCACGGTGAAGAGGCTGTTGAGAACACGCTGCCCGTGAATCGTCGTCTTGCAGAACTCCTCGTCGAGGTGCAGGGGCTGGACGTTCATCGTCAGTGACGTGAACAGCACGTTGTCCATCTCGGTGATGGTCCGGGTCAGGGCGTGCTTGTAGTGCGCCCCCTCCTCGAACTCCTCGAACCACAGACCCCGCATGCTCATTGGTTACCTCCCGCGGTGATGCGCCCGGCCCGTTCGAGCCACTCGACCGCTTTGTCGTAGTGCGCCTTGTCGATGTGGAGCCCGCGGTAGCGGAGGGCACCGGTGCCCTCGGCCTCGGCGGCCTCGTATGCCGCGACCATCCCCTGGTAGAAGGCGAAGTCCTCGGCGGATGGTGTGAAGACGTCGTTGACGGTCGCCACGTGGCTCGGGTGGATCACGATCATCCCCCGGAACCCGAGCCGCCGTCCTCTGACCGCGAACTCCCTGAGCCCGTCGAGATTCTCCAGGTCCTCCCAGAGTCCGGTGAGCGCGTGGATCTCCGCCTCCCGGCACGCGAGGAGCACCCGGCTGCGGAGGTACAACGTCTCCTGGCCCTCCGGGGTCCACTCGTAGCCGACGGCGCGGGCGATGTCGGCGTGTTCCGCGCTGGGCCCGATCATGGCGCCGATCCGGGGAGAGGCCAGGGCCACCTCACGAGCGTTGTGGATCGCCTTGACGGTCTCGACCGGGACGATGTACTCCAGCCCCGTCACACCGTTGCGTATCTCGAAGTGGTCCACGAGCGCGTCGTAGTAGAGCACATCCCTGGCCTGCTCGATCTTCGGCGCGAAGACACCGTTGAGCCCGGGTACGACCACGGCCTCGAGGTCCGCTCCGGTGAGACGCGTGGCCAGCGAGTTGACCCTGACGAAAAGCCCGACATCCTGGTTCGTCTCCCGGATCCGGGTGATCGAGGCTGCGACGATCTCCCGGGCTGCCGCCTTCTCTCCGGCCGGGACCGAGTCCTCAAGGTCGAGGACGACGCAGTCGGCACCCGAGGCGATCGCCTTGTCGACCCACGCCGGACGATGCCCGGGGATGAAGAGGACCGAACGGTACTGCCGCATCAGTAGCTCCTCGGCAGGCCGAGGACGTGCTCGCTGACGTAGTTGAGGATCATCTCCTGGCTGATCGGGGCGATCCGCATCAGCCTGGCCTCGCGGAAGTATCGCTCGACGTGGAACTCCTTGCCATAGCCGAATCCGCCGTGGACCTGGAGTGCGACGTCCGCGGCATAGAAGCCCGCCTCCGCGCAGAGGAACTTCGCCATGTTCGCCTCCGCTCCGCAGGGCAGGCCCTGGTCCACCATCCAGGTCGCCTTCTGAAGCACCGCCTCGGCGGCCTCAATGCGAATCTTCGCCTCGGCGAGCTGGAAGGCGATGCCTTGGTTCTTACCGATCGGACGGCCGAAGACCTCGCGCTCCTTGGCGTACTGGGTGCCCCTGCGCAGGGCGGCCTTGCCGATGCCCAGTGCCGCGTTGGCGGCGATGACGCGCTCGGCGTTGAGCCCCCCGAGGATGGCCTTGAAGCCGCCGCCGACCTCGCCGACGACGTCCTCGTCCGCGACGAAGAGCTCGTCGATGAAGAGCTCGTTGGTGTCCACCGCGTTGCGGCCCATCTTCGGGATGGGACGGATCTGCACCTTGGCCGGGTCCATCTCGGCGAACATCAGGGTCATGCCCGCCATCCGCTTGGCGGAGGGGTCACGCGGGCTGGTGCGGCAGAGGAGGAGCATCCGCTCCGCTTCGAGGGCCTTGGTGATCCAGACCTTCTTCCCCGACACGAGCCAGCCCCCGTCGACCTTCTTCGCGAACGTCGAGATGTTCGACGTGTCGGTGCCGGCGTCGGGTTCGGTCACCGCGAACGATGTGTGCAGCTCTCCGGTGATCACACGAGGAAGGAATCGTCGCTTCAGGTCTTCACTGCCGTGGTGGATGATCGGCTCGAAGCCGAAGATCCCGATATGCACGGCGCTGCAGCCGCCCATCCCCGCCCCGGACGCGGCTATCTCCTGCTCGACGATGGCCGCCTCCGTGACGCCGAGGCCACCACCGCCGTACTCCTCGGGAATGGTCAGCCCCAGCCAACCGGCCTTGGCCACCGCGTTGTAGAACTCCCACGGGAACTCGTGGGAGGCGTCGTGCTCCATCCAGTACTCGTCCGGAAAGGCCTTACACATGGCGCGCACGGCCTGCCGGATGTCTTCGTGTGTGGGATCGATGGTGAAGTCCACCTGTGCTCGCCCTTCTCTGTTCCGGTCTCCGTCAGCGTGCGGAGAGCTTGGTCCGGTCGTAGGTGTCGGAGGTGATGCCGTCCTCACGCAGGGCCGCCTTGCGGACCTTCTCGGACGGGGTCTTGGGAAGCCGCTCGACCACCCGGACGAAACGGGGGATGGCGAAGGCGGGTATCTTGCCCTCGCACCACGCGAGGATCTCCTCCGGGGACACCGGCTCCGAGACGACGATGACCGCGAGGACCTCGTCCTCCCCGGCCTCGACGTCGGCGGGCACGCCCAGGACGGCGCACTCCACGACGGCCGGGTGGCCGAGCACGGCCTGCTCGACCTCGTAGGAGCTGATGTTCTCGCCACGCCGCCGCAGCGCGTCCTTGTAACGGTCGACGAAGTAGAACCACCCGTCCTCGTCCTTGCGCAGGGCGTCACCGGTGTGGAACCAGAGGTTCCGCCATGCCTCGACGGTCTTCTCCGGCATCCCGTAGTAGCCGTTGCTGCAGGTCCACGGATGCACGGGGCGGACGACGAGTTCTCCGACCTCGCCGACCGGAACCTCCCGGTCGGTCTCAGGGTCGACCAGCCGGATGTCGAACCAGTCCGCGGCCTGGAGCCCCGCCGCACCGGGGGGCCGCTCCACTCCGTAGGGCGAGAGAATCGGCGCCGAGGTCTCGGTGAGCCCGAAGGCGTCGACGAATGCCTCGATCCCGTACCGCTCCTTGAACTGCTTGACGATCGTGCTCGCCGTGGGCGCGGCGTACACGCAGCGCAGCCGGTTGTCCAGATCGTTCTCGCGAGGCGGCTGCTTCCAGGCGAAGTCCATCATCACGCCGACGAAGTTCGTCACGGTGACCTTCGAGTCACGCACGTGGTCGATCCACCGGCTCGCGCTGAACTTGGGCCGCACCACTGCCCGCCCACCGGCGATGATCACCGGGAACACCGCCATGAACTGCGCGTTGCCGTGGAAGAGCGGGGTCGTCGTGAGATAGGTGTCCTCAGCCGTGAGCCGGGTGAGGCAGACCACCTCCTGGCCGAAGAAGTACAGCTGGGAGTTCGGCATCGCCACGCCCTTCGACGGACCTGTGGTGCCGGAGGTGAAGAAGATCGCGCCGAGGTCCTGGGCCCTGGGAGTCGGCAGATCCAGCACCGGGCCCTCTTCGAGCTCCTCCCACGGTGCGGCCTTCCAGCCGTTCTCCCGGAGCAGGCCTATCGCGGTGTCCCGGGCGCCCGAACCCGTGTCGATGACCCAGAATTCCTCGATCCCCCGCGCGTGCTCGGCGATGGCCACGATCCGCTCGGCGAAGGTGTCGTCGATGATCGCGAACCGCGCCCGCACAACGCCGAGCTGGTGGCGCAGGAACTCACCTTCGTAGTTGGTGTTGATCGGCACCTCGACCAGTCCGCCGACGGCGGTCCCCCACCAGCTGCGGACCAGCTGCGAGGAGTTGACCGCCATGATGACGACCCGATCCCCCTGGGAGGCCCCGGCGGTGATCAGCGCTCCGGCGATCCGCTCCGCGCTGGACAGCGCCTCGGCGTAGGTCCAGCCGGCATTCTCCTCGGGGGTTTCGAGACAGACCGATTCCGGGCGCAGCTTGGCGTGATGGCGCAGGACGTGACTCAACGTCCACGTCTCCGGATCGGGGAAGGTCGGTACAAGATCGGTGTAAACCATCGGCCGGCGGCTCACCTGTGGGCCTCCGCGAACACGGACTCGGCGATGTCGGCGCGCGGTGTGATCGCCCTCATGGCGGGGACCACTTCGCGGCCGAGCCTGGTGATCGACGCGATGGTCTCATCGGCGTCCATCGACGGCCACTGCGGACGCAGCAGCAGCGGGTCGACCGGGAGTGTCTCGACAAGGTCGGTCAGCTGGGCCACCACGTCGTCCGGTGAGCCGATGACGGCGTGACCGGACACCGCCTTGAAGAAGTCGTTCTCAAGGTCGGTGTCCTGCATGACGTCCAACCCCTTCTGCGCGTAGGTCAGGTAGCGCCCCTGGGCCACCCTCGCGTACTCCACCATCGCCTCCTGACGGGTGTCCGCGACCAGGCAGTTGCGGCGCAACGGCTGCGGGCCGAACTCCTTGCCGCGTTCCAGGAAACCGTCACGCACGATCGCGTACCGCTCAGCCACCTCGTGCTTCGGTGTCTCCGGAGGGCAGGCGTAGGCGTCGCCGTACTTGGCCGCCCGCCGCACGCCGGGGATGGCGTGGGCACCGATCCAGATCGGCGGGTGCGGGTCCTGGACCGGGAACAGGTGAGGATGCACGTCCTCGAGAGTCCAGTACTTGCCGTGGTGATTGACGGTGTCCTGGGTCCATAGCTTCTTCATCAGCTCGAGGGACTCGTCGAACCGTCCCGCACGCTGCTTGTAAGGCACATCGAGATAGTCGAACTCCTCGGGCCGGTAACCGAGTCCCGCCCCGAAGATCAGGCGTCCCTCGGTGACGACATCGAGGGTGGCGATCTCCTCGGCCAGCATCACCGGGTGGTAGAGCGGCGCGATCATGATCTGCGTGACGAGACGCACGTGCGGATCGACCTCGGCCGCGAGGCGGGCCAGCAGCGGCACCGGCTGCAGCCAGCGCAACTCGCCGTAGAGAAAATGCTGGCCGATCGCGATGTAGGTGAAGCCGTTGTTCTGGGCGGCTTCGACGATACGGAGAACGTCCTTGAACTGCTGGGCCGGCGAGACCGTCTTGGGCACATCACTGAGCAGAAGACCGACCTGGACCATGACTAAGCCTCTCTGGAAACACTGCTTGGAGTGGAACGCTGCCTTCGGATCTCGGGTGCCGTCTTCACGCGTTGGGAGGCAGGCCGGCATTGGCCCAGCCTCCGTCGACCGGCAACACGACTCCGGTGATATAGCTCGCGCGGGGCGAAGCGAGGTAGACCACCGCGTCGGCGATCTCGGACGGCTTCCCGACCCTCCCCATGGGGATCCGCGCGACATAGCCCTCGTTCGAGATGCGCCCGCTCGCGACCATGGCAGCCTGCATCTCCGTCGCGATGGTGCCCGGCGCGACGGCGTTGACCCGCACGCCGGCCGGTGCCCACTCGACGGCGAGCGCCCGCACGAGACCGTCGATCCCCGACTTCGAGGCGCAGTACGCGGCGCGGGCACCGAAGCCGAGGGAGGCGCAGATGGACGACACCATAACGATGCTCGATCCGGGGCCGAGATGCGGGTAGGCGGCCTTTGCCCCCGTGAAGGCGGCACGAAGGTTGACCGAAAGCACACGGTCCCACTCCTCGACCGGGAAGTCCGCCGTCTCCCCCGGCGAGGTGACCCCCGCGTTGAGGACGAGCGTCGCGAGCCCACCCCCGATCTCGGCGGCGAGGCGGAATGCCTGCTCGAGCACCGAAGGATCCCCGACATCGCCGACGACGGCGCGGTGCCCCTCCCCGAGTTCCCCGGCGACGTCCTGAACGCTCTCATGCAGGTCGACCGCGACCACGGCCGACCCCTCCCCGGCGAACGCCTCGGCGACCGCCTTCCCGAGCCCGCGCGCGGCGCCGGTCACCACGACCCCGACGGGTCCGGGCTCGGCTGTTCCGTCCACGACCTGCTCGACAGCAGTGACACCTGTCATTAGCGCGCCTTCCAAGTCCAGGACGGGACCCCCGCCGACCATCCCGTGCAAACGTTGTGACGACCGTAACACCGCCGTCGATTCATGACAATGATAAGCCTAGACTCCCCCGCCTTTCACGTGGGCACCGACGAGCCGAGGCGACCGGCGGTCGCCCGTCACCGCGGAGGCGACGGGCGTGTCCCGCACGGAGGTCGAGGTCACCTCGGGCGTGGCACCCCGCTCGGGGCGGGCTACTCGGACGTCCCGACGGGGACGTAGCCCGAGGCGGCCTTGGGCAGGGTGAGGAAGCGCTCGACGGTGATCTTCTTGTGAGCGAGCCTGTGCTCTTCACCGTCCTCGACGTGGACGTCGTCGTAGTACCCGACGATGATCCGTGTCTCCGTCGGGTCGAACATCGTCGCCTGGAAGTACGCGTGCGTCTGGATCGTGCCATCGTCGAGTCGGTCGGCGGTGACATTGGTCACGACGTGCTTGCACACCTCGGTCACCGAGGCGTTCTGCGCGCGGTAGACATCAAGGAAGGGTTCCATCCCCTCGATCGGGGGTGCCGCGGCGCGGGTCATCCTGATGTCGTCCGTGGCGATCTTCCGCAGGGTGTCGAGGTCACCCTCGTCAACGGCTCGCGCGTAGACGTTGTAGAGCCGCACGGCGCGGGCGGTGGTCTCAGCGTTGTGATCGGTCATTTGGCGGTCAGCCCTCCGTCGATGGGGATGGTGACACCAGCGACGAAGCCTGCGTCGTCGCTGGAGAGAAAGGCGACCACACCGGCGATCTCTTCCGGAGTGGCCGACCGGCTTGTCGATCGTCTCGATCCCGCGCTCGTCGCCGTACCGGCGGTCGCACTCCCCTCCCGCACCGGCTTGGCGTTGCCGAGGACGGCCATGAGGTGATTGCCCACCGGGACTCCCCTCCTGCCGGAAAAACGTGCCGGAGAACTCGAACGGGACAGGGACTACTCAGCGCGCTTACCTCCACGACCGTTCCCCGGCATCTTGCGCGAGTCGTGACTGACCGCGGTGGCCACCGAGCGGACCTCGAACACCACCCGATTGGGGCTGTCGAGAAGTCGGGTGAACGCCGCCGGGTCCTCCGGCTGCATCCTGGTGGTGAACTTCTCGAAGAACCACTCCTTGGTCTTCGCGTCCCGATGCACGGTGGCGACCCCGCGGATGGCGAGCATCTGGCGGCCGGGGGTACCGGTCCCCGAGTTCGACACGACAATCGTCACGCGCGGATCAGCGGCCAGGGCACGGGCGTGCGGACGACTCTCCACGGCGGTGAGCCAGAAGGTCCCGTCCTCCACGAAGAAGCTCATGATCACGCCACTCGGCCAGCCGTGCTCGTTGGCGAAGACAAAGGTGCACTCGGTCTGCTTCTCGAGCAGTTCTCCCTGCTCCGCCCGGTCCGTCTTGAGAGACTGCAACGCCTCAAGATCGTCAACTCCGACCCTGCCCATGTGTATCCCCTTCTCGATGCGGATGAACCATGATATTCGTAGTCATAATTAATCCGTCAAGAGGCCCCGCTCCACGGGCAGGTCGGCGACGTCGGCACCGACGAGGAATCCAGGGGCATCGGTCCAGGCCGATTCGCCGTCCGCGAAAAGCGTCCGCATTCCAGTGCGGGACAGCAGATCACGCCGGCCTTTGACGGTGATCGTTCGCCCTGGGTCAAAGGGCCGCGGTCCCGCGGCCACCCGGACGACCGAGGAAGTTCGAGGAGCGGGCCCCAGAAGCCGCGGCGGCCCGGACGCGAGAGCACACCGACGCCTACCAGAGCCATGCCAGGCGCCGGCGGTTCCCCAGACACTCAACGAGACGGCTACCTGGGACTCCCGCCCCTTCGGCCGGCGCCCCAGGAACCGACATCATCGGGACGTTCAGTCACCATGACCGACCAGTGCGGCCTCTCCAAGGAACGCCCGTAGCACTGCGGCGTTGTCCCGGGCGCTCGCCGCCGGACCGGTGAAGACCACCTCACCCCGCGCGATGGCGACGACGTCGTCGGCAACCTCCAGGCCGGCCTCGGCGTTCTGCTCGACCATGAGAATACCGATGCCGGAGTCGGCCATCGTCCGCACCTTGGCGAGAATGGAGTCCACGATTGCGGGCGCGAGCCCCATGGACGGTTCGTCCATGAGCATGACCTTGGGCTGGGACATCAGCGCCCGCCCGAAGGCGAGCATCTGCTGCTCGCCCCCGCTCAGCAGACCAGCCGCCGAGTGGCTGCGCTCCTTGAGGATCGGGAACATCTCGTAAACCTTGGCGAGCGTCTCGCCGTAGCTGTTCCTTGGCGCCACATAGGCGCCCATCCGCAGGTTCTCGTGGATCATCAACGGGCTGAAGACACGCCGGCCCTCCGGGACGAGCGCGATGCCGCGACGGACGATCTTGTGAGGAGGCAACCCCGTGATGTCACGGCCGTCAAGCCGGATCGTGCCCGCATGCGGCTTCTCCAGGCCCGCGATGGCCTTCAGGGTCGTGCTCTTCCCGGCGCCGTTGGCGCCCAGCACCAGGGTGACCTTCCCGGGTTTGACCAACAGGCTGACACCGCGAACGGCTTCAACCTTGCCGTAGCTGACCTGAATGTCGCTGATCTCAAGCATGCTCTCGCCACTTCTTTCCGAGATACGCCTCCTGCACCTGCGGGTTCTGCACGACGGCCTCGGGCGTGCCCTCGGCGATGAGCCGACCGTAGTTCATCGCGAACACGTAGTCGCAGGTGTCGATCATCATCTGCACGTCATGCTCCACGAGCAACTGGCAGAGTCCTTCGGAACGCAGGCTCCTGAGAAGGCCCGAGATCTCCGCGCGCTCCTTCTGGTTCATCCCCGCGGTGGGCTCGTCGAGAAGGAGCAGCCTGGGATCCATCGCGATGGCCCGCGCGATCTCCACTCGGCGCTGTGTTCCGTAGGACATCTCCGAGGGATAGTGCTCCTCGAACCCCTGGAGTTGCGTTCGTGCGATCGCGTCGGCGACCGCGGGCGACCGGCCCCGGCCGAACAGCCGATCGAAGAACGCGGGCCTCTCCTCGGATGCCCCGGAACGCGCGTCCGCTCCGAGCTGGATGTTGTCACGGACCGTGAGGTCAGGCAGTAGCCGCACGGTCTGGAACGTCCTGGCGACGCGTCGCCGGGCCACCTCTGAGGCCGGAACACGGTGGTACTCGACGTCGTCGAAGTACATCTCTCCACGGGTGAGCGGGGTCAGCCGGGTCAGCGCGCCGAGGAGCGTGCTCTTACCCGACCCGTTGGGGCCGATGATTCCGTAGATCCTGCCCGGCAGGAGTTTGAGGGACAGCCCGTCGACGGCCTTCACCCCACCGAAGTGCACGGCCACATCGCGCACCTCAAGCACTGGCACCTGGGTACTCATGAGGTCGACTCCACTTCCGACTTCCGCGCAAGTCTCTCGGGCGCCGGCGACCCGTCGTCCGAGTCGTCGTCGCCGGGCACCTCCACGGCCTGCCCATGGTCGCGCCTGCGGCGCTGCATGCTCCGCCTGGTGTTGACGATCAGGCCGTGGATCCCCCGGGGCAGGAAGATCGCGGCGAGGGCGACGATGATCCCGTAGATCAGCTCCTGCCACTCCCCGACCACGTCGAGCAGCTCGGGAAGCCATGTGAAGATCACTGCGCCGAGGACCGCGCCCTTCCAGGAGCGCGCACCGCCAATGATGATCATGGTGAGGGCCAGGACGATGAGGCCGAACCCGATGCTCTCCGGGCTGACCGTGCTCCGCAGCAGCATGTTCATCGCACCGGCGATGCCGCCGAGGGCACCGCTCACGACGAAGCCGATCAGGCGGTACCGCCTGACGCTGATGCCCGTCGAAGCCGCCAGCTCGGGGTCGTCGCGCACCGCGTCGACCCGGCGACCGGTGCGACCGACCTCGGAGAGGGCGACGAGGCCGAGAACCACGAGGGTGATGATCACGAGGTGTGGCGTGCCGAAGTCGCTGAGGACGCCGAAGAGACCCGTGGGTCCACCGGTAAGGTCACCGCCGTTGACGGCCAGCACGGAGATGATGAGGTCGAACGCCACCGTGGCCATCGCGAGGTAGAGTCCGGCCAGTCGCGAGATGAGCAGTCCCAGCAGCAGGCCGATGACGGCGGTCACCAGGGCTGCCACGATGACGACCATCATGCCGGGCATTTCCATGCGGAGCGTGAGGATACCCGCCAGGTAGGCGCCGATGCCGTACGAGCCCGCACCGGCGAACGAGAACACGCCCATGCGAAGCGGCACCTGGATGCTCAGCGCAAGGACGAGACCGACAAAGGTCGCCTGGATCAGCACCACGTTCGCGTCATAGAAGTCGGTCATGTGCGCCTGACCTCCTTCCGACCGAAGATCCCCGAGGGGCGAAGCATGAGGACGAGGAAGATCAAGCCGAAGGACACGGCTTCGACCCAGAGCCCGCTGGTCTGTGTCAGGACGAAGGTCTCGGCGAACGCCAGGACCAGCGACCCGGCGACCACGCCGATGGTGCTTCCCACACCGCCGAGCACGATGCAGGCGAAGGCCTTGATGAGGAGGGTGTCACCGCTCTCCGGGGTGAGGGCTCCCAAGCTGTAGGTCAGCAGGATGCCTGCCAGGCCGGCCAGACCACCGGAGACGGCCATCGCTCCGAGCGCGAGCCGCCGCCGGTCGACTCCCATGAGTGAGGCGACTTCCGGGTCCACGCCGATCGACCGCAGCGCCAGGCCCTGCCGTGAACGGCGGAGCCACCATGCCGTGCCCAGTCCGAGAGTCAGCGCCAGCAGCATGGTGAGGAGCTGGACGTCGGTGACCCACAGGCCGCCGAACGTCAGCTTGGTGACCTCGAACGAGGACGCCTCGAACCCGAACGGGTTGCTCTTGGTATAGTGCTGAGCGATCACCAGGGGAATGATCGCCACACCGATGCCGCCGATGAGCATCTGCATCTCGGCGGACTTCCGGTCCTTGGCCCGCTTCAGAATCTGTTCGAAGGCCACCACTTGGACCAGCAGTGAGAACACCGCCCCGACGGCGATGCCGATGAGGATGACCAGGGGAAGTGGCAACGCCCACTGCTGGAGGATCAGGTGTGCGCTGAACGCCGAAAACATGAAGATCGACCCGTGGGAGAAATTGAGGATGTCGATGGTCCCCCACGTGAGGTTCATCCCAAGGGCGAACAACAAGTAAATGGATGCCAGGCCCAAGGCGCCGATCAGGTCCTGCAAGGCTCGCCCCTCCTTTCATAAGTGTCATGGACATGGGTGGGAGGCACGGCTTGCGTCGTGTATCCCACCCCGTACCGATTGTCCCCAGTTGGTGTCGGGCGTTAGCCGGACCTACTGCAGGGTCGCCTCGTAGAGCAGGTCCTCGCCGGTGCCGTTCCAGCGGATCACGACACCTGGCACCTGGAGGTCCCGGTTCTTCCACGTCAGGCCCTCGCCGAGCGCACCGTCGAACGGCTGCGCGGCCACGGTCGTCATGGCGTCCTTGATGGCGGAGCGGTCCGCGCTGTTGGCCTGCTTGATGGACTTCGCCAGGAACCAGGCGGCGTCGTACGCTTCGGCCGCGTAGTTCAACGGCGTCTCACCGTTGGCCGCCTGGTATGCCTTCACGAACTTCTGGCTCGACTCGGAGCTCATCTGGTGGTTGAAGTCGACCGGCCAGACCATGCCCGCCCCGTCGGGCCCGGCCGGCTTGAGTCCTCCGGCGCTCGCACCGGAGTTGCCCAGGACGTCCCCGGTGTACCCGGCCTGCCGAAGCTGCTTCATGGCCGTCGCGTTCTGCGCGCCGATCAGGAGGACCGACACGACGTCCGGCTTGCCCTTGAGGATCTGGGAGATCGGGGCGGTGAAGTCCTGCGTCGTCGCCTGGGTCCCGACGCTGCCGGTCACCGTGATGCCCAGTTCCTTCGCCATCGCCGGAAGGGTCTCGCTCCCGATGTTCGACAGCGTCGGGGTCGCCTGCGTGTAGATGATCCCGACGGACTTGTAGCCCTTCTCCTGGATGTACTTCTTGAGGATCGGGTAGTACTCACGCATCAGTGGGGTGGCCCGGTAGGTGTAGTCACCGACGATGACACCGTCGCTGCCCGCCTGGGTGAAGATGACCGGGAGTCCGCTCTTCTGGGCGAGGGGAGCCTGCGCCACGGCCTCGTTGCTCGAGACCGAACCGAAGATGGCGGAGACCGATTTGTCGGCAATCGCCGACGTCGCCTCCTTCGCAGCCGTCTGCGGCTCGGTCTTGGTGTCGACGAACTTCAGCTGGATCGTGGTGTCTCCCAGGAACTTGGAGTCGTTGATCTCCTTTACCGCGAGCTCGTAGCCCTTGTTCGCGGAGGACCCGGCGAACGCCACCACACCCGTCGTCGGATTCGTTGAGACGACAGTGATGGTGGCGGGCAGGCCACCACTACCCTTGGTGGCCGCGGCTCCGTCGTCCGCACCCCCACCACACGCTGCAAGCGCGAGCAGCGAGCCAACCACCAACACCGACTGCACGGCACCGCGACGCTGACGTCGGAACGCGTTTCCGTCCATCCGACACTCCATTCAGGGTATGAATATCATGCACATGATTAGCATGTTGGGGTCCAACCTAGGCCGCCTACGCAATCCCTGTAAAGGACTTCTGCGAACGGTTCCCGAGCTGTGACGTCATCGAGCGGTCGCCAACACGTAACGTCACCGCAACAAGCGGCACGGCTCGCTCCGCCT
This sequence comes from Streptosporangium sp. NPDC005286, assembly GCF_040607515.1. Taxonomy (NCBI): domain Bacteria; kingdom Bacillati; phylum Actinomycetota; class Actinomycetes; order Streptosporangiales; family Streptosporangiaceae; genus Streptosporangium; species Streptosporangium sp. NPDC005286. Next base: position 17,695 of record NZ_JBEXGU010000143.1, read on the forward strand.
GGCGTGACAGCTCGAGGGACGCGCACGCGTGGCCGCAACGCGCTCCGGTAGCCACCGAATGGAACAGGGTTCGAGCCGGGCGACCGGGATGTCCGTCAGGTCCCGCGCGGGGAAGGCATGGGGACGACCGGCCTTCCACGCGATCATGTTGATCGGGTGGTCGTACGGGGTGATCGCCGTGACGACACCGATGGGCCGGCGCAGTCGGATGCTGTGCGCACGGCGAGGCGGAGACGGACCTCCTCCGGGTGGGCGGATCCGACGCGGTCCCCGAAGAGCGAGTTCAGCCCCTGGAGGTCGATCCGGATGTCGTCGACGTCTCCGGTGAAGGCATCGGGGCGGGTACGCACGGTCTCCTCCGCGCGGCGGGGTTGGCGGCACCGAGGTTGCCGACGACCTTGCCCCCTCCCGCCAGATAGGAGCGCAGGACCGGGACGAGCGACCGAATGCGCTCGTCCCGGCGTCGACGTACGTGCGCCAGCGCCATGGTGCGCTCGGCGAGGCAATTGAATCCGATATAGGAGACATGCCCGCTCTCGGCCATCGCCGCCGCCGGCGCCGGCCGGTCATTTGCGTAGGCCGACCCGGCACCTATGCTCAGGGAGCGGCCCGGCGACCGAACGGGCTGCGACCCCGGCATGCTCAGTCGCTCTCAATGGCGAGCTCGGGGCAACTGTCCGCCGCGAGCCGAGCCTCCTCCTCCTTACCCGCGGGCACGGTCTCGTCCTTGACGTAGGCGTGACCGTCCTCCTCACGGGCGAGGAAGATGTCGGGCGCGCTCAGCCGACACAGGCCGTGCCCCTGGCACCGATCTTCGTTGACATGCACCTTCATGGGGGGTCCTCCTAGGTCCTGGCGCTCCGGCCGGGAAGCAACACGGCCCGAAAGTCGCGAACGCATTGACATCAGACGGATTCAGTATAACCATAATCAGATAATTTGACACCCCTGAGAGGCGATACGCGATGACCGAAGCAGGCCGTTGCCCGGTGGTCCGTTTTGACCACAACTCCGACGAGCACTCCGCCGACCCGGTCGGCTCGTACCAGCAGTTGCGCGAGGCTCACCCGGTCGCCTGGTCCGAGGCGCATGGCGGTTACTGGATCCTGTCGGACTACAAGGCGGTCTTCGAGGCCGCCCGCGATGACGCGACCTTCTCGTCCGAGCGGAACAGCTACGGCGGGGAGGGACTTTCCGTGGTCATCCCCAAGACCCCGATGCCCTTCCACATCCCGATCGAGATCGACCCGCCGAACTTCCGCAAGTGGCGCAAGCTCATCAACCCGATCACCGCACCGGCGGCCGTCGAGCGCATGCAGGAGCTGGTCACCCACTACGTGACGTGGTTCATCGACGAGATCATCGAGTCCGGTGAATGCGACATGGCCGAGGTCATCGGTGTCCCCTCCATCGTGACCGTCGACTGGCTCGGCCTCGAGGTCTCCGACTGGACTCGTTACGCCTCCGCCCACCACGCCGCCTTGGCCGCCGTCCCGGGCAGCGCGAAGTACAGGCATGCGGTCGAGGTCGACTTCCCCTACCTGGCGGGCAAGACGCGCGACATCATTCGCGCCCGGCGTGAGAACCCGACGGACGACATCATCAGCTACCTCGTCCAGCAGCAGGTCGACGACCGGCCGGTCACCGACGAGGAGGTGTTCGACATGGTCGATCTGCTCCTGGCCGGTGGGGTCGGCACGACCGCCTCTCTCGTCAGCAACACCGTGGTCTGGCTCTACCAAAACCCGGAGGTGCGGCAGCGTCTGATCGACGACCCGATGCTGCTCGACAAGGCGATCGAGGAGTTCCTCCGCTTCTTCTCCCCGACCCAGGCACTCGCCCGTACGGTGACCGACGACACCGAGTTCCTCGGCTGCCCGATGCAGAAGGGCGATCGCGTCCTGCTTTCGTGGGCCTCGGCGAACCGCGACCCCGCTCAGTTCGAGGACCCGGACGCGGTGGACATCGAGCGCTGGCCGAACCGCCACACCGCGTTCGGCATCGGCATCCACCGCTGCGCGGGCTCGAACCTCGGTCGCGCCATGGCCAAGGAACTGCTGAGCCAGATCCTCACCCGGATGGGCGACTACGTGGTGGACCTCGACGCCCTCGAGGCCTACCCGCACCAGGGCACCAACACGGGCTGGCAAAGGATCCCGGCCACGTTCACCCCCGGCGAGCGGCGGCTCCGTGACGCCGAGGTACCCAACGTCGCGCGCTGAATCCGAGACGAAACGACTGCCAGGAGGCATGACAGTGAGCTTCAAACGGGTTACGTACGACGTCGTCGTCCTTGGCACCGGCGCGACCGGCCTCGTCGCAGCCCTTGCCGCGGCGGACTCCGGTGCGACCGTGGGCCTGTTCGAGAAGGGAGACCTGATCGGAGGCACGACGGCCCTGTCCAGCGGCGTCGTGTGGATACCCGCGAACAAGTACGCGGCCGAAGCCGGCGTCGTCGACTCTCGCGAGGAGGCCCTGGCCTACCTCGACGCCCTCTCGCACGGCATGATCCTGCCGGAGCTCGCCGAGGCCTTCGTCGACGGCGGCAGCGAGTTGATCACGTGGCTCGAGAGTTCGACCCCCTTGAAGCTCCGTCTCGTCCCAGGCTTCCCCGACTATCACCCCGAGCACGCCGGCGGGAAACCGCTCGGCGGTCGCTCGCTCGAGCCGGAGCTGTTCTCGTTCGACCAGATCGAGGGCTGGGGGGAGCGGATGATCGGAACCACCCGGCCGATGAACGTCACCGAGACCCCCATCGGCGGCGGGACCGGCATCCTCGCGGCCGAGGTCGACGCCGAACGGCGATCCCATGCGATTGAAGGCCTGGGCCGGGCCCTGGTCGGGTCCCTGCTCAAGGGCTGCCTGGATCACGGGGTTGAGCCGGTGACCGGAGCGCGGGCGACCCGGCCGCTGGTCGACGGGGAAAAGGTGATCGGCGTCGAGTTGCAGACGGCCGAGGGCCGGGTGGAGGTGTACGCCAAGGCCGTCATCCTCGCGACCGGCGGGTTCGAGTACGACGACGAACTCGTCCGTGACTTCCTGCGGGGGCCGATGCGGAAGCCGGCCGGCGTGCCGACCAACACCGGAGACGGGTTGAGGATGGCGATGCGCCTGGGAGCCCGGCTGGGCAACATGCGCGAGGCGTGGTGGGTCCCTGTCGCCCAGCTGCCGGGAGGGCGCCCTGACGGCGGGAACAACGTACTCCTCGTACTCCGTGAGCGAACCCTCCCCCGCTCGATCATGATCAACCGCAAGGGGCGGCGGTTCACGAACGAGGCCGCCAACTACAACGCTCTCGGCGGAGCGTTCCACACGTTCGACCCCGCCTCGTTCGACTACGTGAACCAGCCATGTTGGCTGGTCTTCGACCAGGGGTTCGTTGACGCCTACGGCGGCTTCGGCGTCCCGGCGGGCGGGCTCGCCCCGGAGTGGGTCACCCGGGGCGAGGACCTCGCCGATCTCGCCGGCAGGATCGGTGTTCCCGCCCCTGCCCTTGAGGCCACGGTCACCCGCTGGAACAAGCTGGTCGCCGCGGGGCACGACGACGACTTCAACCGCGGCGACAGCGCCTACGACGGCTGGTGTGGTGATCGCGCCCGGTATCCCGGCGTGATGGCCACCCTCGGCCCGCTCGACCAAGGGCCCTACTACGCCGTGGAACTCGTCACCTCGACGCTCGGGACCAAGGGCGGCCCCCGAACCGACGTCGACGGCGCGGTCCTCGACGTCGACGGCCAGACCATTCCGGGCCTCTTCGCCGCGGGCAACGTCATGGCCGCACCGACCGGCATGGTCTACGGAGGAGCCGGCGGCACACTCGGACCGGCCCTGGTCTTCGGCTACCGCGCAGGCCGTGCGGCCGCGGGGAGTGACAGATGAGCGTGCCCATCGTGGTGGTCGGCGCCGGCCTCGCAGGACTTCGCGTCGCCGAGCAGCTCCGCGCGGCCGGCGACACGGGTCTCATCGTCGTCATCGGCGCCGAGGCCCACCCGCCCTACAACCGCCCCCCGCTGACCAAGGACGCACTCCGCGCGGGCGTCGATGCCGCGAAACTGATATTCCGGCAGAAGCCGTCGACGGCGGATGTCGAGTGGCGACTGGGCCGGACGGTCACCGGCGCCGACCTGGTAAACCGCACCGTGACGCTGGACGACGGGGAGACGCTCGCCTACCGCGGACTCGTCGCGGCCACCGGGGTGGGCCCGAGGCGGCTCCCGCTCGATGCGCCTCTGGCCTGGCGTCACGTCATCCGAACCCTCGATGACGCGACCGCACTGCGCGAGGAACTCAGGCCGGGAGCACGGGTCGCCGTCCTGGGCGCCGGCTTCGTCGGCACCGAGGTCGCAGCCACCGCCGCGCAGCTGGGATGTGAGGTCCACGTGGTGGATCCACTCGCCACCCCCCTCGCGCGTTCCCTCGGTGAGCTCGTCGGCTCGGAGATCCGGCGCAGGCACGAGGAGCACGGCGTCACATTCCATCTGGGACGGTCGGTCACCGCCATGACCGGTCGCGACGATCGGCCGGACACGATATTCCTCGACGACTCGTCGGCCCTGCCGGCCGATGTGGTGGTCGAGGCCGTCGGCTCGGCTCCGAACGTCGCCTGGCTCGAGGGCAACGGCCTCGCCCTCGGCAACGGGATCACCTGTGACGTCCACCTGCACCCGCTGGGCCCGGACGGCCCGGTGCACGATGTCGTGGCCGTCGGCGACGTCGCCAACTTCCCCAACCCGCTGTTCAGCGCCGAGCCTCAGCGGATCGAGCACTGGAGCTGGCCGACCGAGACCGCGGGCCACGCGGCCCGCAGCCTGCTTGCCAAGATCGCCCTGGACCCGCCTTCCGGCACCGCGTTCACCCCGCTCCCGACGTTCTGGACCGACCAGTACGGGACTCGGATCCAGTCACTGGGGATGCCCGGCCTCGGCCTTGAGGATGTGCGGGTCCTCGAAGGGGAGCCGACCGGCGAGTGCGCGATCGGCTACCACGTGGACGGCCGGCTCGTCGGGGTGGCCCTGATCGGTCTCGTCCGGCAACTCCTGGCCTACCGCACGCAACTGCTCGACGCGCGTGCGATCGCCGTCGCGTGACCGACCCTGACATGCCCCAGGCCAGGTCCTCGCGCCCCGCGAGCCGGCAGCGCCGAAGTAACGGTTCCCGCCGGCGTCCGCACGGCGATCACGGCACGACAGAGGCAGATATCTATATGCATGAATATCAGCTATCTGGTATGACTTGGGTATGACAGAGTCGCGTACGTCACGCTTGACAGCGCGACCGTCCCCTCGAGGATCCTCCGCGACGATCCCCGTCTGGCTCATGGTCGCCATGATCGGCATCATTGGCCTCAACCTCCGCGCGGCACTGGGTTCGGTCCCCCCGCTTCTCGGTGAGATCTCCGTCGATCTCGACCTGTCCGGGTCCATGCAGGGAATGCTGACCTCCCTCGGTGTGATCTTCATGGGCTTGTCGGCACCACTTGGTCAACGCTTCGCCGCGAGGTACGGCTCAGAGGTCACCATCGCCGTGTTCATGGGGCTGCTCTCGGTCGGCGGCCTGATGCGCCTGGCCGCGACCGCCACGGCGGTGCTTCTCGCCTCCGTGGCGGTCACCGGGATCGCCATGGGCGCGATCTCCGCCCTGGTACCCGGCCTCATCGCCCATCACCTCCCCCGGATCACAGGCCTGACCACCGGGATCTACTCGACCGGGCTGGCCCTCGGAGTCGCCGCCGCGGCGTGGATCGCCGTTCCGTCGGTCACCTGGCTGGGCGGCTGGCGCCCCGCACTGGCCGTATGGGGAGTGTTCGCCGCGCTGGCCGCTGTCGCGTGGGCGGCTCTGCTTCCCCGGCTGCGGCGCCTCCCGGCCGGCGGTGGGCCAAGGCCCGGCAGCACCGTGGTCGACTATCGCCTTCCGTGGCGATCGACCACGGCCTGGTGGGTGACCCTCTTCTCATCGACCCAGATGGTCATCGGGTTCAGCGGGCTCGCCTGGATCGCGCCGTACTACGCGGCACTCGGCATGTCACCGCGGCAGGCGTCGTACCTCTTCGTGTTCTTCCAGGTGATCCAACTCCTGGCGATGATGACCCTCCCGACGATCACTGACTACACCCGCGACCGGCGCCCGCTGCTGGGATTCACCATGTTGGCCGCCTGCGCCGGGATCGCGATGATGATCCTCGCGCCACCCAGCCTGGCAGTCCTGGCCGTCGGGCTGTTCGGGTTCGGCGTGGGCGGCGGGTCCGCCCTCGTCCTGGTCCTCGTCTCCGACTACACGAACGGCCAAGCGCAGGCCGCCCGCCTCGGCGCGATGACGCTGATGGTGGCGTTCCTTGTCGGCGCCCTCGGGCCCCTGGCCCTGGGACTGCTTCACGACCTGACCGGTGGCCTCACCGCCGGTTACCTGGTGATGCTCGTCCTGGGGACCGTGATCCTGACAACGCTCCCCGTCTTCCGGCCAGGACGGGCCCTCGACGACGCGTCACCGTCGTTGGTGCCGCCACCGAGCTGATCCCCGGCACCGCAGTTGCCGGGGATCAGCT
>NZ_JBEXGU010000144.1:0-24009 GCF_040607515.1 Streptosporangium sp. NPDC005286
CCTTGGCGGGCTCCGCCAAGGACGGCTCGGAGCGGGTCCTCCGTGTTCAGCGGGAGCGCAGGCGCCAGGCGTGGTCCACCGGGCCGATGCCGGCCCCCAGCGGGAAGCCGTGCTCGATCGCGCCGGTGACGTACGCCTTCGCCTTCTCCACGGCGGCGGGGACGTCCTCGCCGAGGGCCAGGTGGGAGGCTATCGCGGAGGCCAGGGTGCAGCCCGTGCCGTGGGTGTGCCGGTTGTCGTGGCGCTCCGCGGTGAAGCGGAACTCCCGCGTGCCGTCGGTCAGCAGATCGACAGGAGCCCCAGGTAGGTGGCCGCCCTTGATGAGCGCCCACTCGGGCCCGAGCGCCAGGACCGCGTCGGCGGCCCGGCGCAGGTCGGCCTCGTCGGTGACCTTCACTCCGGTGAGCTGGAGAACCTCCCACAGGTTGGGGGTGACCACCGTGGCCGTGCGCAGCAGGCTCGACCTGACCGTCTCCACCGCCTCGGGGGCGAGGAGCGTGTCACCGTGCTTGGAGACTCCCACCGGATCGACCACGACGGGCACATCCAGCCCTGCCAGCACCTCGGCGACCGTCTCCACCAGTACGGGCGAGGCGAGCATGCCGGTCTTGACCGCCTGGGCACCGATGTCACCGAGCACCGAGTCGAGCTGGGCACGGACCGCCTCCGGGGGAAGCTCCCAGTAGCCCTGCACGCCCACCGAGTTCTGGGCGGTCACCGCGGCGATCACGCTCATGCCGTGGACGCCGAGGGCCAGCATGGTCTTCAGGTCGGCCTGGATGCCCGCACCGCCTCCGGAGTCGGAGCCGGCGACGGTCAGCACGCGAGGGGGAGCCAGAACGGTCATGCCCCCATCCAACCAGCCCCGCGCCGACCGGCTGAGCGCCCCCTGCCCACTCCCCGCCACTCCTCGGCCGCGCAGCGCCGCGACGGCACCGGCTCGGGCGCGAGGCCCGACCGGACCAGCGACCGGATCACGGGCCGGAATCACCGGCCGGAACCACAGGCCGGATCGGGCGATCGGGGCCGGGCCGACGGCTGGACCACAGACCGGGTCACAGACCGGAACCACCGGCCGGATCGGGCGACGGCACCGGCTCAGTCCGGGACGCCGGGTCAGACGACGGCGCACTCTCCCCTGTCGCTCTGACAGGTCTCCGGAATCTCCGCGTCACCGCTCGCGGTGAAGACGACGACGAGTTCCTCGCCCGCCTGCAGACCCTCCGGCGAGTCGATCACCAGGCTGTTGTCGAGTTGCTCCCAGTCGGCTCCGCTCACCGAGGAGACCGTCCCGTTGACCGGCACGCTCACCTTCAGGTTCTCGACGCTCTCGTCCGCGGCGACCACGAGCTTGACCGTGTACGACTGTGCCCTGCTCCGCACGAGGGCGGCGCCTACCATGATCATGGCGCCCCCCGCGGCGGGCACGGGCGCCTCGAAGGTGTCGGTGGGCACGGGAGCGGGCGCCGTGGTGCTCGGGGACTGCTCGGGGGCGGGTGTTCGGTGGTCACCGACGATGAGGGGTTCGGAGGTGGGCGTGGGCTCCGGCTCGTCGGTGGGCGACGGCTCGTCGGAGGCCCGGGGCGCGCGGGTGGCCTTTCTCGTCGCGGTGGGCTTGGGGGTGGAGGTGACCCCGCCTCCCGCGCGGGTGGAGGTGGGAGTCGGGGTGGGCGTGGCCTCCGCCGTCTCGTCACCCGTCTCCTCGGGCTCGTCGGCCGGTACGGGTTCCTCGGTGAGCTCGGTCCCACCGACGGGGTCGGGCCGCGGTTCCGGCTGGTTCGACGCCGCCGTGACACAACCGGCGGGCGGGCAGTCGGCGGCGGAACCCTCGGAGCCGGCCAGCGCCCGGATCCCGAACACGGTCCCGCCGAGCACCACCGCCACCGCGGCGACGATCAGCAAGGTCGTCTTGATCCGTCCGCCGGGCCTCTCCTCGTCCTCGGGCCACGTGACGGACGGCTCGGACTCCGACGTCCATCCCGAACCCAGGAAACCCGTCTGGGTCTCGGTGATCATCGACTCCTCGGGACGGAGCCGGCGCCCGATCGGCTCGTCCCCGTGACCGGGTGCCGGAGCGGGCTCCGGCCGGCGTTTCCCCCGGTCCGGGGAAGCCGCTTCCCCGTTTCCACCATGGCGGCCCATATCGCCCCTTTCTCGGAGGGAATCTCGACCGCCCAACTTCATACCAGTTCAATAACCGTTTGTCGCAATTTTCGCAGATGTACCAACGAGTGGTAAAGGTCACTCCCGGAAGTGGTCCCAGCCTCCACGGTCCAGCAGCAGGCCTTTGACCTGCACTCCCTCACCCTCGATGACATGACCCACCACGTTCCAGCCCTCCGGGAGCCGTACCCGGTCCGGGAAGGTCGCGGCGAGGGCGTGGTCGTCGCCGCCGGAGAGCACCCACTCCAGCGGGTCCGTGCCGAGCAGCCGGGCGGCCTCCCGCATCACCGGCGGGACGTCGAACGCCTCCGGGTCGAGCACGAGCGCGGTTCCGGCCGCGGCCGCCACGTGGCCGAGATCCTGGAGCAGGCCGTCGCTCACGTCGAGCATGGCGGTGGCACCCAGCGCGGCGGCCTCGGGGCCGCGCGGGTAGGGAGGGCACGGGCGGCGGTGGGCGTCGATCAGCTCCACCGGCCCGGCCAGACCCGCACGGAGCAGCGCGAGGCCCGCGGCGGCGTACCCGAGGCGGCCCGCGACCGCGACCACGTCACCGGGCCGGGCCCCCGATCTGGTGACCGGCGCCCGGCCGCCCAGGTCGCCGAGGGCGGTGACGGCGATCACGACGAGATCGCAGCGGGTGATGTCGCCGCCCACCACGCTGGCGCCGACGAGGTCGCACTCGTCGCGGAAGCCGTCCGTGAGATCGTCCAGCCAGCCGGTGGCGGCGTCGGCGGGCAGCCCGAGGCCGACCACGAGGCCGGTGGGGTCGGCTCCCATCGCCACGACGTCCGAGAGATTCTGCGCCGCGGCCTTGCGCCCGATGTCGTAACCGCTGGACCAATCACGGCGGAAGTGCCTACCCTCAAGTAACAGGTCAGTCGTCACGACGACCCGCCCATCGGGAGCGCTCACCACCGCGGCGTCGTCCCCGGGACCGAGCAATACGGTCCCTCCCTGTGGCAAGCGTCCGGCAATACGTGCAACAACCCCGAATTCGCCGAGATCTCCGACTGTGATGACACACCTCCCGTTCATCACAGGGTACGGTGGCCCTTCGGCACTGATCCAATCGCCCCGGAGGTCGTTGTGGTGCAGGCCTACATCCTTATTCAGACCGAGGTCGGCAAGGCCGCGAACGTGGCTTCGGAGATCTCCGGCATCTCTGGTGTCACCCAGGCCGAGGACGTCACCGGGCCCTACGACGTGATAGTGCGGGCGGAGGCCCGCAACGTCGATGAGCTGGGAAAGCTCGTGGTGGCGCAGATTCAGGGTGTGGAGGGGATCACGCGTACACTGACGTGTCCCATCGTCCACATCTGAGTCCGTATCTGACCGTCGGGAACGTGACATGCCACTGCGGTTCATCCGCCTGGCGGGGTGCGCCTGCGCCCTGCTGATCCTGGCGGGATGCGGTGGCGCCGTCCGGGTCGAGCCGCCCGTCCCCGAGGGGCCCGCCGCCGCCGCGTGCCAGGCGCTCGCCGAGCGGCTCCCGCGGAGGCTCGACGGCGCGGACCGGGTCGAGTCCACCCCCGCCTCCCCCTACGTCGCCGTGTGGGGGCAGGGCCGCATCGCCCTGCGCTGCGGGGTGCCGCGGCCGGTGACCATGTCGCCCACCGACCAGGTTCCCGAGATCAACGAAGTGGCGTGGTACGCCGACCCGGCCCGACCGACGCTGTTCACGTCGATCGGCAGGGCGGCCTACGTCGAGGTGACGGTCGCGCGGGAGCACACCCCGCAGAGCGTGCTGGTCGATCTCGCGGCACCGATCAAGGCAGCGCTACCGCAGACCGGGTGAGCGGCGCAGCGCGAGCTGGATCAGCCGGTCGACCAGCTCCGGATAGGGCACCCCGGTGGCGGCCCAGAGCTGCGGCGCGACCGACATCGCGGTGAAGCCGGGCATGGTGTTGATCTCGTTGACGACCAGCCGCCCGTCGGTGGTGTAGAAGAAGTCGACCCGCGACAGGCCCTCGCAGCCCAGCGCCTCGAAGGCGCGCACGGCCATCGCCCGCAGTTGCTCGGCCGTCTCCTCGGGAATGTCCGCGGGCACCGACAGGGACATGTCATCCCCGATGTACTTGGCCTCGAAGTCGAAGAACTCGTGGTCTCCGTGGACCAGTACCTCACCGGGCATGCTGGCGCGGGGCGCCTCGTCGCCCGGCGACTCCAGCACGGCGCACTCGATCTCGCGGCCGATGATCGCGGCCTCGACCAGCACCTTGGGGTCGTGCTCGCGGGCGAACTCGATGGCCCGCTCAAGTTCCTCCAGGTCGGCGGCCTTGGAGATGCCCTGGCTGGACCCGGCGCGGGCGGGCTTGACGAAGACCGGCCAGCCGAGCTCCTGGACCTCCTTGAGCACCCGGCCGCGGTCGGTCCGCCAGTCGCGGTCGCGGATCGCGACATACGGCCCGACGGGCAGGCCCGAGGCGGCGAGGACCATCTTCATGTACGCCTTGTCCATGCCGACGGAGCTGGCCAGCACCCCGGAGCCGACATAGCGGACCCCGGCCATCTCCAGCAGCCCCTGGATGGTGCCGTCCTCGGCGAAGGGGCCGTGCATCACTGGGAAGACGACGTCGACGTGGCCGAGCTCGACGGGAATGCTGCCGGGGTCGTACGCCACCAGCGAGCCACTGCCGGATGTCAGCGCCAGCGTCGCGCTCCCCGCGTCGACGGCGGGCAACTCGCCGCTCTCGATCCCGTACTGCTGCTCCCCGGAGGCGAGCACCCACCGGCCGTCCTGGGCGATCCCGATCGGGACCACCTCGTACTTGGACCTGTCGATGACCTCCAGCACGCTTCCCGCTCCGAGAATGGAGACGGCGTGCTCGGAATTGCGACCGCCGAAGACGACGGCGACCCTCGGTAGAGGTTCGTGCTGCTCACTCATGATGCCCGAATCTACCCCCTGTTAGGGGGCAATCCGGCTGTTAGACGCGCCTATCTACTCGATGCGGGTAGTGAGTCGAGTGCCTTGGTCACATCCATGATGAGATCTTCCGCGTCCTCAAGCCCGATGGAGAACCGGACGGCCGCCTCATCGATCCCCGCCGCCTCGCCGAGCCGCCGGTGGGTGGTCGAGGCCACGTGCGCGGCCTTGGTGTGGATTCCTCCGGCGGAGGGGGCGATCGAGGCGAGCCTGAGGGCGTCGGCCAGAGCCACGCCGGCGTCGTAGCCACCGCGCGGAGTGATCGTCACACAGGCGCCGTACCTGGTGCCCTCGGGCCCCGAGTCGAACAGGTGCCTGGCCAGCTGGTGTCCGGGGTGTCCCGGCAGCCCCGGGTAGTCGACCCGGCGTACGGCGGGGTGCTTGGCCACGGCCGCGGCGAAGACCATCGCGGTGGAGCACATCCGGCGGACCCGCAGCGGCAGGGTCGCGAGCCCCCGGCGGAGCAGGAAGGCGTCGTCGGGGGAGAGTGTGCCCCCGGTGTCGATCCTGACCTCGCGCAGCTGGGCGATCAGGTCGGGACGGCCCACCGCGACGCCCCCGGCGCAGTCGTCATGGCCGCCGAGATACGTGGTCGCGGAGTGGATCACCAGGTCGGCGCCGTGTTCCAGGGGACGGCACACGATCGGGGTGGCGAAGGTGGAGTCGACCACCAGCAGCGCCCCCGCGGCGCGGGCGATCCGGTAGAGGCCGCGGATGTCGGAGACCGCCATGGTCGGGTTGGAGAGCGTCTCCGCATAGATGATCTTCGTGTTGGGCCTGATCGCCGCCTGCACCCTGGTCAGGTCGTCGTAGCCGACGAAGTCCACGCTGACCCCGAACCTGGACAGCACGTTGGTGATCAGCGAGTGGGTCCCGCCGTACAGCGGGGTGGGCGCCACGAGGTGCGCGCCCGCGCGCAGGAACGTCATCAGGACGGCGTTGACGGCGGCCATCCCCGAGGCGAACGCCTGCCCGGCCACGTCCTCGGGCGCCGCGGCCCCCTCCAGAGAGGCCACCGCCGAGGCGAACGCGGCGGTGGTGGGGTTGTCGATCCGGCCGTAGGCGTGGCCGGACCCCTTCCCCTCCAACACCTCGGCGTACTCGGCGGAGTCGCCGAACCCCCAGGCGGAGCTGCGCCACACGGGAAGGCCGAGGGGTCTCTGCGGGGGCGGCTCGGGAGCCGGCAGGTGCACCGACCGGGTGTTCTCCCCCCTGCGCCTGCGCATCCGTCTGTTCATGGGCCACACCGTGTCTTCACAGGCCGTACCGTTCCGGCTTGGGAGTCCGCGACATCAGGAGCACCGCGGCCTCGCTGGGAGGCATTGCGTCATGGACGACGGCCACCACCACTTCGGTGATCGGCATCTCCACGTCGTGCTTTCTGGCCAGTTCGAGCACCGACTCGCAGGATTTGACCCCCTCGGCGGTCTGTTTCGTGGCGGCGATGACCTCGGCCAGGGTCATGCCCCGCCCCAGATTCTCCCCGAAAGTACGGTTCCGCGACAATGGGGAGGTACAGGTCGCCACCAGATCGCCCATGCCGGCCAGCCCCGCGAAGGTGTGCGGGTCCGCGCCGAGTACCGTGCCCAGCCTGGAGATCTCGGCCAGCCCGCGCGTCATCAGCATCGCCCCGACGTTGTCGCCCAGCCCCATCCCCGCCGAGATGCCGACCGCGAGGGCGATCACGTTCTTGACGGCCCCGCCGAGTTCGACCCCCACGACGTCGGGGTTGGTGTAGGGGCGGAACCAGGGCGGCAGGTAGCAGGCCTCCTGGAGGCGCTCCATCGCCCGCTCGTCGGTACAGGCGACCACGGTGGCGGCGGGCTGGCCCCGGACGATCTCCCCGGCCAGGTTGGGCCCCGACACCACCGCGACCCGCTCCTGGGGCACCCCGGCGACCTCGCAGATCACCTCGCTCATCCGCTTGGTGGTGCCCAGCTCGATGCCCTTCATCAGGCTGACCAGCACCGCCTCCGGCGGCAGGTCCGGTTTCCAGCGGGTCAGGTTCTCCCTCAGGGTCTGGGAGGGCACCGCGAGCACCACGAAGTCGGCGCCGTCGAGAGCCTCGGACGGGTCGGTCGTGGCGCGCAGCGTCTCGGGCAGCGCCGCGCCCGGCAGGTAGACGGGGTTCTCGTGCCGCCGGTCGATCGCCTCGACGACCTCCGCACTGCGGCCCCACAGGATCGTCCGGGTGCCCGCCCCCGCGAGGATCATGCTGAAGGTCGTCCCCCACGAACCCGTGCCGAATACAGCCGCCTTGGTCATCGGTTCTCCTTGGGCGTGGAAACCTCCGCCTCCGGGCGGGGGAGAAAACGCGGCGCGATGCCGTACGGTTCGGTACCGTGTCCGGCGGTGGCGATAACCAGGCCACTACGAGCGTGACCGGCTAGGTCCTCACCGCCGGGCTGGCGGAGAGGTGAAACGCCTGTGGAGCTGGTGTAGGACCTCAAGGGATTTCTCCTGGCGGGCGACCGGCGGTGAATCAGGAACTCTCACGGGCGACCGTGGGAATCCCCTCCCTTCGGGGAGGGGAGGATGTCAACACCGTACGCCGAAGTCAGTTGTCGGAAGGTCGCTTGAACGGCGCCTTGGGCGCCTTCTCCCCGCGGAGTTCGGCCAGTTGGGCCGTGATCGCAGACATGATGTCGGCGGTCGCGGAGCGCAGCACGTCGGCCTGGAGCGGCTGTCCCTGGTACTTCGACAGGTCGACCGGTGGCCCGGTCAGCACGCGGAAGGTCTTGCGTGGCAGCAGGCGGGGCCTTCTGGCACCGTACGGCAGGATCTCCTGGGCCCCCCCGTGCGCGACGGGGATCACCGTCGCGCCGGTCTCCAGAGCCAGCCTGGCCGCGCCGGTCTTGCCCTCCATCGGCCAGAGGTCCGGGTCGCGAGTGCAGGTGCCCTCCGGATAGAACATCACGCACGCCCCGGCGGCGAACCGGCGCCGTGACTCCTCCAGCGAGCGCCCCGCGTCAGAGCTCCCCCGGTAGACGGGAATGACCTGGAGCGCCCTCAGCAGGGGACCGAGCAGCGGCACCGAGAAGAGACCCGACTTGGCCAGGATCACCGGCCAGCGGCCGTTGTTGTAGAGGAAGTGCGAGATGAGGATCGGATCCAGCCACGACAGGTGGTTGGTCGCCACGATGATCCCGCCCGTCCTGGGCAGCCGGTCGCTGCGACGCCAGTCCTTCCTGACCAGGAGCCATGAGATCGGCTTGACGATCGCGACGGCGAAGGCGACCCAGAATCGCGAGGGCCAGCCGGGGCGTCTCATGGGCTCCTCCGTATGAGCGGTTTGCGCACTAAGTCTCCCGGTTGGCTCCCCGGGATGTCGAGGCGGGATGCTTAACGCTATGGCTGCTCAGGAAAGTTCCGCCTGGACCCTTGTCGTCCCGGTCAAAACGCTGGTCGCCGCCAAGACCCGCCTGTCCGCGGCGGCGGGCCCGCACCGGGCCGCGCTGGCCGTGGCGATCGCCTGTGACACCGTCGAGGCGGCGCTGAGGTGCGCGCTCGTCACACGGGTGGTCGTGGTGACGGGCGACCCCGTGGCCGCCGAGGCGCTCGGCGGGGTCGGCGCGCACGTGGTCGGCGACCCGGAGGCGGGGTTGAACGCCGCCCTGCGACACGGTGCCCTGGAAGCGGTACGGCTGGCGCCCGGCGACGCCGTCGGCGCCCTCCAGGCCGACCTCCCCGCCCTCCGCCCCGCGGAGCTGGCCCGCGTGCTGACCGCCGCCGCGGAGTTCGACCAGATGTTCCTGCCCGACGCCTCCGAGATCGGCACGACCTTCTACGGCGCACGGCCCGGCATGCCGTTCACGCCGGGGTTCGGCGGCGAGTCGCGGGACCGGCACCTGCGGCGCGGCGCCAAGGAGCTCTGCGTGGCGGGGGTGGAATCGGTCCGCCATGACGTGGACACCCCGGACGATCTCCGCCGGGCGCTGGTCCTGGGCGTCGGCCCCCGCACGCTGGCCATGGCGGAAAGGATCGCGGTGTCCGGCGGGTCTTCGCAGCCGGAGGAACGCGACAGGGACCGATAGCCCCGATTCGGGCGGGATTCCCGTCCGGAGGCTACCCTGGGCGTGTGCAGGCGACGGTGCGGAGCTTCGAGGAGGCGACCCGGTCGGGGTCGGTCTTCCTGGACGACGGGACCGAGATCCCGTTCGGCGCGGCGGCGTTCGACGCGGGGCCGCTCCGGCTGCTCAGGGCGGGTCAGCGGGTCAACATCGTCATGGACGGCGACGACGTCTCCTACATCACCCTCTCGACCTTCCCCGTACCCGGCCGGTGAGGCGGCCGGGAAACCGGCTTCCCCGACGGCCCGAGCCGAAATCATCTCCGCGGCACCCGCCGGCGAATCCGGTGAACGTGGCCGAACACCGCACGGGGCACTTTCGGCGGCCCCGGCAGGGGATCTGGATCCGGCGGCGCCGGCCGGGAAGCCGGACGCCCGGGCTCCCGCTTCGGGAGTCCGGGCGCCTACGCCGAAGCCTATTTCTTCTTCGCTGCCTTCTTGCCGCCGTTGTTGACGAGTTCCTTGAAGTCGGAACCGGGCCGGAATTTCGGCCCCCAACTCTCGGCGACGTGGATCTCGGCACCCGTCGAGGGGTTGCGGGCGGTGCGGGCCGGCTTGTGCACCATCTCAAAGGCACCGAACCCCGTGATCGAGACCTTGTCGCCACTCGCGACGGTGGCCTGGATCGTGTCGAGCACCGCGTTCACGGCTTCGGTGGCCGTCTTCTTGTCGCCCACCCGATCCGCGATGGCGTCGACGAGTTCCTTTTTGTTCATAAGGTTGCTCCCCCTGCTTACCGATGTCCGGGAGTGGGTCACGGGGCAGAAAACCCGTCTCACCCGATTTGTCACGGCGAGGGGTCTCATCACAGATCTCATCAACGATCACGATGAGAAACCCCCTGCTCGCTTGAAATTAGGGGACGGAGCCGTATGACTCAATCACCTTCCGCAATGTTTCCAGTGCTCGGCGTATCTGAAACCAAGACATCAATACTGAGAAGGAACAAATCAAGACGCCCTGTGGCGTGATCGAGGTCGCGCTTGGCCATATCGCAGATGGCCAGCAGGCGCCTGGTGAGACGTTTTCTCTCCTCGACGGAGACATGCAGGGACCGGACGCGGCGGTGCGCCTCGCGCAGCCGCCACGCCAGCTCGTCCTCTGAACTCGTCAGACGGTCGTCGGCAGCCATGGCTGCCGACCATTCTCGTATGTCCCGATGGCATCGGCGTTGCGCAGGGTCAGCCCGATGTCGTCCAGGCCCTCCATCAGCCGCCAGCGCGTGTAGTCGTCGATCTCGAAGGCGACGGCCTCCGCGCCCCAGCGGACCTGGCGTCCCGCCAGGTCAACGGTGATCTCAAGGGTCGGGTCCGCCTCGACCGCGGCCTGCAGCACCTCGACGATCCCGCCCGGCAGGACGACCGGGAGCAGGCCCATCTTGGTGGAATTATTACGGAAGATGTCTCCGAAACGGGCCGCGATCACGACGCGGAAGCCGTACTGCTGCAGGGCCCAGACCGCGTGCTCGCGGGAGGAGCCGGTGCCGAAGTCGGGGCCGGCCAGCAGGATCGTGGCGCCCTCGTGGACGGGGTCGTTCAGGACGAAGCCGGGGTCCTCGCGCCAGGCGGAGAACAGGCCCTTCTCGAACCCGGTCCTGCTGACCTGCTTGAGCCAGACGGCGGGGATGATCTGGTCGGTGTCCACGTTGCTGCGGCGCAGCGGCACGGCCCGGCCGGTGTGGGTGGTGAACGCTTCCATCGCGAGGACTCCTTACAGGTCGGCGGGCGCGGTGAGTTTGCCGGTGACGGCGGTCGCGGCGGCGACCTGCGGGGACACGAGGTGGGTACGGCCGCCCTTGCCCTGCCGCCCCTCGAAGTTGCGGTTGGAGGTCGAGGCGCTGCGCTCGCCGGGGGCGAGGGTGTCGGGGTTCATCCCCAGGCACATGGAACAGCCGGCCTCGCGCCATTCGGCGCCCGCGGCCTTGAAGACCTCGTGCAGCCCCTCCTGCTCGGCCTGGAGCTTGACCAGCATCGAACCGGGCACGATCAGCGTGCGCGTCACGACCTGGCGCCCGCGCAGCACCTCGGCCGCGGCGCGCAGGTCCTCCAGCCTGCCGTTGGTGCAGGAGCCCACGAAGACCGTGTCGACCTTGACCTCGCGGAGCGGGGTGCCCGCGGTCAGGCCCATGTACTCCAGGGCACGCGCGGCGGCGGCCGGGTCGTCGGTGTCCTCGGGACGGGGCACGGACGTGCCCAGCGGGGCACCCTGGCCCGGGTTGGTGCCCCAGGTGACGAACGGGGTCAGCGTCGTGGCGTCGATCTCCACGACGGCGTCGAAGACCGCGTCCTCGTCGCTGACCAGCGACTTCCAGTACTCGACCGCGGCGTCCCAGTCGGCGCCGGACGGCGCGTGGGGACGGCCCTTGAGATATTCGAAGGTGGTCTCGTCCGGAGCGATCATGCCCGCGCGGGCACCCGCCTCGATGGACATGTTGCAGACCGTCATCCGGCCCTCCATGGAGAGCCTGCGGATGGCCTCGCCCCGGTACTCGACGATGTAGCCCTGGCCGCCGCCGGTGCCGATCTTGGCGATGATCGCCAGGATCAGGTCCTTGGCGGTGACGCCGGGGGGCAGCTCGCCGGAGACCTCGATGGCCATGGTCTTCGGCCGGTAGGCGGGCAGCGTCTGGGTGGCCAGCACGTGCTCCACCTCGGAGGTGCCGATGCCGAACGCGATGCCGCCGAAGGCGCCGTGGGTGGAGGTGTGAGAATCACCACACACGATCGTCATGCCGGGCTGGGTCAGGCCGAACTGCGGGCCGATGATGTGGACCACGCCCTGCCCCGCGTCACCCATCGGGTGCAGCCGGACGCCGAACTCCGCACAGTTCTTACGCAGCGTCTCCACCTGCGTCCGCGACACCAGGTCGTTGATCGGACCGCGTACGGTCGGGACGTTGTGGTCCTCGGTGGCGATGGTGAGGTCGGGCCGCCTGACGGGGCGACCCGCCATGCGCAGGCCGTCGAACGCCTGCGGGCTCGTGACCTCGTGAACGAGGTGAAGGTCGATGTAGAGCAGGTCGGGTTCTCCCTCCGCACGTCGCACGACGTGCTGCTCCCAGACCTTCTCCGCGAGCGTGCGGCCCATGTCGCCTCCTTGCGATCGGCTATCCCGCACCCACTTGCTTTCTCATATGTCGAGACGGCAGTATCGGTGTATGGACAACTCTAGCGGAGTCGGCGTACTGGACAAGGCCGTCCTCGTGCTCAACGCCCTTGAAGCCGGCCCGGCGTCCCTCGCACAGCTCGTCCACGCCACCGGCCTGGCCCGCCCCACCGCCCACCGGCTGGCCGTCGCTCTGGAGCACCATCGCATCGTCTCCCGCGACACCCAGGGCCGTTTCGTCCTGGGCCCCCGCCTGTCCGAGCTGTCCACCGCCGCCGGCGAGGACAGGCTGCTGGCCGTCGCCTCACCGGTTCTCACCCAGCTGAGGGACCTGACCGGGGAGAGCGCGCAACTCTACCGGCGCCAGGGTGACGAGCGGGTCTGCGTGGCCGCCGCCGAGCGTGCCAGCGGACTGCGTGACACCGTGCCGGTCGGCTCGGCCCTGCCGATGCTCGCGGGGTCCGCGGCGCAGATCCTGCTCGCCTGGGAGGAGCCCGACCGCCTGCACCGGGGCCTGCGCGGGGCCAAGTTCACCGCGGCCACGCTCGCGAGCGTGCGGCGCAGGGGCTGGGCGCACAGCGTCGGCGAGCGCGAGCAGGGCGTGGCCAGCGTCTCGGCGCCGATCAGGGGCGCGGGTGGCAAGGTGGTCGCCGCGGTGTCGGTCTCCGGCCCGATCGAGCGGCTGACCCGCACCCCCGGCAGGCTGCACGCCGCCCCCGTGGTCACCGCCGCCGAACGGATCACCGAGTCGATGCGCCGCGCCAACTGACCTCCGCGGCGGCTGACACCGATCGACCTGTGGGCGATATGAGGAGGCGAGCACCCCTGCGGCCCCCTAGGCTGGGCAGGTGACAGATCGCATCGAGGCAGCCGCGGCTGAACTGCGTCCCCTGCTCCAGAACTTCATCCTGTGGGCGCGTGAGAACGCGCCCGGCAGCGATTCCAACCTGGTCGGCTCTGTCGCGCTGTGGCACCGGCTGATCGCCTCCGACGACGTCGGCCGGTGGCGGCAGTCCGACCTGCGCACGGTTCTCCTCGATCGGATGCCCCAGGTCGTCGAGGATCCGGACGCCGCCGCCGACGGCATGGTGCCCGCGGTCCGCGCCTATCTGACCTTCCTGTCGGAGTCCGACCGCCTGGCCAAGGGCTCCGCCCCGCTGGGGGACCTGCTCGCCGAGCTCGACCGCCTTGAGGACGACTTCGTCGACGCCATGGAGGATCTCGTCGTCGAGGAGGACGAGGACGACGAGTACGACGAGGAGGAGTCCGAGGGGCTCGGTGACTTCGAGCCGTTCGCCGACGAGCTCTCCGAGCTGCCGACGATCAGGCTCCGCCCGGACTCCGAGCTGGCCGAGGCCACCCGCAGGACACCCCTGATCTCCAAGGCCCGCGACCTCGCGATCTGGGTCGGCTCTGAGCGCCGGGTGGGCGAGACGAACCTGCTCGACGACACCGAGATCACCGAGGCCCTGGCCGTCCTCGGCATCCCGCTTCCCGAGAAGGGCGACAAGTCGCTGGCCGACTCCGTCCCCGCGCTCTGGAACATCTGGAACCTCGCGATCGACCTCGACTTCCTCCAGCCCGAGGGGGAGGACACGGTCAGCATCGACGCCGACACCGCGGAGTGGCCCTTCGAGGAGGACGACGACGCCCTTGACGCGTGGATGGCCGGTCTGCACTCCATCGACTACGGCGACCCGGAGCTGGCGGACGAGGAGGCCACGATCGCCCTGTCCGGGCTGACCAGGGCGCTGCTGGTCCGGGTGCTGCTGGCGACCGGTTCCAAGCCGCTGGCCGAGCTCCGCACCGAGCTGGCCGAGGCCGCCGCCGAGTACGACGACCTGGGCGCGGAGGCCTGGGCCGCCGCCACCGCGCAGTACGGCGACCCGCTCAACCCGGTGCTCGACTGGCTGGCCGGGTACGGCATGGTCGAGGTCGAGCACGACCAGGTGCGGCTGACCCCGCTCGGCATGGAGGGCGTGGTCCACCTCGTGGACGAGGCCGACATCGAGCTGGACGCCCGGCCCGCCATCGACGCGATGACGGCCCTGGACCTGCTCTCCTTCGGCTCCGAGCTGCCCGAGGAGGAGGCGGACGCCGAGTTCGAGGCCTGGATGGAGCTGCGCGCCCCCGAGCAGGCCGCCAGGGACCTGCTGGAGGCCGCGGCCGAGGACGACGCGAACGCGCTGATCCGGGTCCAGGCGGCCAGCATGGTCGGCTCGCTCGGTGAGGTGGCCATACCCGCCTGGCGGGAGGCCCTCGACGAGCCGTCCCTGCGCCCGTACGCGGCCACCCACCTGGCCCAGCTGGGCGTCGAGGACGCTCCCACGCCCACCCAGGCCGACACCCACTGGCTGATCCTCGACATGCTGACCATCTCCGCCGGCCTGGGCCGTCCCGAGTTCGTCAGCAGCCTGGACGACATCGGCAACGTGCCGAACCTGGTCAGCCTGCTCGAAGTGATCTGGAAGGTGCCGCACCCGCACCTGGAGGAGCTGCTGGAGGCGATCGGCAAGGCGCATCCGGACAAGCAGGTGGGCAAGGCCGCCAAGCGTGCCCTGTTCAAGGCCCGCTCGGGGCAGAACTAGGAACGGAACCGGAAAGGGACGGGGCGCCGCCCCGTCCCTTTCCGGTTCCGCCATGGCGGGGAGCGTTCAGGCGCCACCTGGCCGTACATCGGGTGACGGCGGGGGTTCTTCTCGATCGGGAGAGAGCATCCGGCCGCGGCGCCGAGCGGGAAGGCGATCTGAGAGATCCATGCCGGGTGGGGCTTCACCCGCCCCCTGAAACGACAAAAACCCCCGGGAACCGTTGCTCCCGGGGGTTTCGCACTTGTAGCCCCGACCGGATTCGAACCGGCGCTACCGCCTTGAGAGGGCGGCGTCCTAGGCCACTAGACGACGGAGCCTTGCGAGAGACAGTGGTAGTCCCGACCGGATTCGAACCGGCGCTACCGCCTTGAGAGGGCGGCGTCCTGGGCCACTAGACGACGGGACCCTACACACTGTCATCAGATTCGGAGGGAGCCGAATCTGCGGCATCTTCCTAAGAAGATGCAGCTGGGGTACCAGGACTCGAACCTAGAACAACTGAACCAGAATCAGCCGTGTTGCCAATTACACCATACCCCACCGCACCGGACTCCCTTGCGGGACTCGCTGGCGCCTCCGAAAGAATAGCCCAGGTTGGGGGTCAAGACCAAAACGATTGCCGGCGGCCGAATCGCGGTATCACCGGGCTGCCGCAACGAAGGTCCGCTGTGCGACCCTGCTGAGAGATCCGTCCACCTGAGAGGAGTTCCAGCCTTGGCCGAGAACCCGTTCTTCGAACCCAGCACGCTGCCGTACGGGCTGCCGCCGTTCGCCCTGATCAGGGAGGAGCACTACCTTCCCGCCTTCGAACGTGGCATGGCCGACCAGCTGCGCGAGGTGCGGGAGATCGCCGACAACCCGGAGCCCGCGACGTTCGCCAACACGGTCGAGGCCCTGGAGCGCTCGGGCCGGATTCTCAAGCGGACCGTGATCGTCTTCAGCAGCATCTCCGCCTCCGACACGACCGACGGCATCCGGGAGATCGAGACCCAGGTCTCCCCCAGGCTGACCCAGCACGCCGACGCCATCCGCCTGGACCGCGCCCTGTACGCCCGGGTCAAACAGGTGGCCACCGACGACCCCGAGGAGGCGTGGCTGCTGCAGAAGTACCGCGTCGACTTCGTCAGGGCCGGCGCGGACCTGTCCGAAGGCGACCAGGACCACCTCAGGGCGCTCAACGAGGAACTGACCAGGCTCGCCACGACCTTCTCCCAGAACCTGCTCACGGCCTCCACGGCCTCCGCGCTGGTCGTCGAGGACGTCAAGCTGCTGGACGGGCTCGCCGAGAGCACGATCAAGGCGATCGAAAAGGACGGCAGGTACGTCCTGCCGCTGTTCAACTACACCAACCAGCCCGCGCTGGCCGAGCTGACCGACCGGGAGACCCGCAGGAGGCTGTACGAGCTCTCCGTCGGCCGGGCGCCGGAGAACTTCGAGCTGGCGGCCAGGATGGCGGCGCTCCGCGCCGAGCGGGCGGCCCTGCTCGGCTTTCCCAACCACGCCGCCTACTCCGTCGCCGACCAGACCGCCAAGACCACCGACGCCGTCGAGGAGATGCTCGGCAAGCTGGTGGGCCCCGCGATGGCCAACGCCCGCCGGGAGGCCGAGGCGCTGAGCGAGCAGGCCGGCTTCCCCCTGGAGCCGTGGGACTGGTCCTTCTACGCCGAGCGGGTGCGCAAGGCCCGCTACGACTTCGACGCCGCCGACCTTCGCCCCTACTTCGAGCTGGACCGGGTGCTGCGGGACGGTGTCTTCCACGCCGCCGGCGAGCTGTACGGGATCACCTTCGCCGACCGGGACGACCTGGCCGGGTACCACCCGGACGTCCGGGTCTTCGAGGTGTCCAACGCGGACGGCTCACCGCTCGGCCTGTTCGCGTTCGACCCGTACGCCCGGCCGACCAAGCGCGGCGGCGCCTGGATGAACAACCTGGTCACCCAGTCGCACCTGTTCGGCGAGCTGCCCGTGGTGATGAACAACCTCAACATCACCAAGCCCTCCGAGGGTCCGACGCTCCTGACGTTCGAGGAGGTCAACACCGCCTTCCACGAGTTCGGCCACGCCCTGCACGGCCTCTTCTCCGACGTGCGCTTCCCCCGGGTCTCCGGCACCGACGTGCCGCGCGACTTCGTGGAGTATCCCTCGCAGGTCAACGAGATGTGGGCCACCTGGCCCTCGATCCTCGCCAACTTCGCCAGGCACCACCAGACCGGCGAGCCGGTGCCCGCGGAGCTCCTGGAGAAGATGAAGGCCGCGGAGAAGTTCAACCAGGGCTTCGCCACCGTCGAGTATCTCGCGGCGGCACTGCTGGACTGGGCCTGGCACAAGCTGGCCGGGGGCGAGACCGTCGAGGACGCCGAGGCGTTCGAGAACGCGGCCCTGGAGCGCGCCGGGATCGCCTACGACCTGGTCCGCACCCGCTATCGGACCAACTACTTCGCGCACATCTTCGTCAGCGGGGTGGGCGGCTACAGCGCCGGCTACTACTCCTACATCTGGAGCGAGGTGCTGGACGCCGAGAGCGTCGACTGGTTCGAGGAGAACGGCGGCCTGACGCGCGGCAACGGTGACCACTTCCGCTCCACCCTGCTGTCGGTCGGCGGCTCGCGGGACGTGATGGACGCCTTCCGCGACTTCCGCGGCCGCGACCCGCGCATCGAGCCCCTGCTGAAGCGCCGCGGCCTGGAGGCGTAGCCCCCGCCCGCGTGGCCCTTCGTCCATCGCCGGGGTGCAGGAAACCACACCCCGGCGATGAACGCAGAGCCAATGCGCGCGGCGGCCGCGGCGGGCATCGTAAAGGTCATGAAACGACCACGGAACAGGATCGGCTCCGCGCTCGTCGCCGGTCTGGCAGGGGCCCTGTTACTGGGGACCGCGGACCCGGCCGCGGCTGGGCGGGAAGACCACGGCACCCAGGGAGCCGCCACCTCGGCCACCACCGGGAGGGACACGACGGTCCGTACCGACGCCGGGTGGGTGCGGGGCGCGCAGGCCGGAGACCACCGGCTCTTCCAGGGCATCCCGTACGCCGCGCCCCCGGTCGGGGAGCTGCGCTGGCGGTCGCCGCAGGCCGTCGCCCCGTGGCAGGGGGTGCGCGACGCCACCGCGCCCGGCAGCCGGTGCGCGCAGACCGCCGACGTCTGGGGGCTGCCCGGAAGCGAGGCGGAGGACTGTCTCTATCTCAACGTGACCACGCCCGCGCGAAGCGCCGGGAACCGTCCCAGGCCGGTCATGGTGTGGCTGCACGGCGGAAGCCTGACGAAGGGGGCGGGCAGCGATTACGACGCCCGCAGGCTGGCCGTGCGGGGCGACGTCGTGGTGGTGACGGTCAACTACCGGCTGGGGATCTTCGGGTTCTTCGGGTACCCCGGGTTCGAGAACTCCGGGGCCTTCGGGATCGAGGACCAGCAGGCGGCCCTGCGCTGGGTGCGGCGCAACGCGGCGGCGTTCGGCGGCGACCCGCGCAACGTCACCCTGTTCGGCGAGTCCGCGGGGTCGCACTCGGTGTGCGCGCAGCTCACCTCCCCCTCGGCGGCGGGGCTGTTCCACCGGGCGATCACCCAGAGCACCCCGTGCGGGGCGGGAAGCTTCGAGGGCACCCCGCTGCGGCCGGTCATGGACCTCCCCTTCTGGCTGCCCAGGGCCTCCTACGAGGGCTACGGGCAGTATCTGGCCACCCTGGTGGGATGCGTCGACCCGGGGACCGCGCCCGCCTGCCTGCGGGACAAGCCGGTGGCCGACCTGCTCGCCCAGCCCGCCCTCCCGCTCCCGGGGTACGGCAACGCGGTGCTGCCCGAGGATCCGGCGAAGGTGCTCCAGGAGGGCCGCTTCCACCGGGTGCCGGTGCTGACGGGCATCACCCGGGACGAGGGCACGATGTTCACGTCGCTGATTTTCGAGGAGCCGATGCCGGCCGAGGGGTACGAGCCCGCCCTCAACGAGAAGTTCGGCGCCGCGGGCCCCGACGTCCTGGCCCGATATCCGCTGGATGCCCACGACGGCCTGCCCCTCCAGGCGGTGGCGGCCATCATGAGCGACCTGGACTGGGCCTGGGAGGCGCGCAACACCGACCGGCAGTTCGCCCGGCACGTGCCGACCTTCTCCTACGAGTTCACCGACCGTACGGCGCCCGCGCTCTTCCCGCTGAAGCACGGCATCAGGCCGCTGGCCGCACACGGCTCCGAGCTGTCGTTCCTGTTCGGGGTGAGCTGGGAGTCCGCCCCGCTCACCCCCGAGCAGCGGCGGCTCGGCGACATGATGATCGACTACTGGTCCCGGTTCGCCGCCGTCGGCGACCCGAACCGGCCGGGCCTGCCCTCCTGGAAGCGCGTGCGCCCCGGCAACGGCACGCCGTACGTGCAGGAACTGGCCCCGGGGCAGGGCGGCGTCGGGCCCTTCGACCGGGCCTCGGCACACAACCTCGCCTTCTGGGACGAGCTCGCCGGGCGGGGGGACGGAAGCCGGGCCGGAGGCTGAGACCGGACAGGGCGCGGGAGGAGGGCGTTCCTCCGGGTTCCCTTCCTGATCTTTCTCCCGTGGCTCCGGCCACCCGGTGACCGTTGATCGAAAGCGAAGGCCCGCCTCCGGTGAATCCCGGGGGCGGGCCTTGACGCTCCGCGAGGTCCGGTCAGGCCTGGAGCTTCGTGAGGGCGGCGCGGAGGCGCTCGATGGAGCGCTCGCGGCCGAGGACCTCGATCGACTCGAACAGCGGCAGGCCGACGGTGCGGCCGGTGACGGCCACCCGGACCGGCGCCTGGGCCTTGCCGAGCTTGAGGCCGTAGGAGGCGCCGACCTCCTCCAGCGCCGTCTTGAGCGACTCGGGGTCCATCTCGACCTTCTCAAGCCGGTCGAGGTAGCCGGTGAGGATCTCCACGGCGGAGCTCTTCATGGCCTTGTCCCACGACGCCTGGTCGAAGACGGGCTCGTCCAGGAAGAGGAAGTCCACGTTCGCGGTGATCTCGGACAGGACCGCGATACGGGTCTGGGCGAGCTCGGCGACCTTGGCGAAGGTCTCGCGGTCCCAGCTCGGGTCCAGCCACGGCTCGCAGCGGGTGATGAACTCCTCCAGGGGCAGTGCCCTGATGTACTCGCCGTTGAACGCGCGCAGTTTCTTCTCGTCGAAGAACGCCGGGGAGGGGTTGACGTCCTCCAGCCTGAACAGCGGCACCATCTCCGACCAGGGCATGATCTCCCGGTCGTCGCCGGGGCCCCAGCCGAGCAGCATCAGGTAGTTGACCATCGCCTCGGCCAGGTAGCCCTCCTCGCGGTAGGACTCCAGGGCGACCTTGTCGCGGCGCTTGGACAGCTTCTGGCGCTTCTCGTTGACGATGACCGGCACGTGCGCCCAGGTGGGCGGGGCGACGCCGAGCGCCTCCCAGAGCAGCTGCTGCTTGGGGGTGTTGGACAGGTGCTCCTCGGCGCGGACCACGTGGCTGATCCGCATCTCGACGTCGTCGACGACGTTGGCCAGCACGAAGAGCGGGGAGCCGTCGCCGCGCGCGATGACGAAGTCCTCCATCGCGTTGTTGGGGAACTCGACGGTGCCGCGGACCAGGTCGGAGATCACGGTGACGCCCTCGTCGGGGGTACGGAAGCGGACCGCGCCCTCGGTCAGGCCTCGGTCGCGGCAGAAGCCGTCGTAGCCCTGGTGCTCGGACCCGGTGCGGGCCTTGACCTCGTCGCGGGTGCACGTGCAGTAGTAGGCCCGGCCCTCGGCCAGCAGCCTGGCCGCGGCCTCGCGGTGCTGCTTCTCGTACGAGGACTGGAAGTAGGGTCCCTCGAAGGCCGGGGCGCCGTCGTTGATCCCGATCCAGGCGAGCGCCGAGATGATGCCCTCGGTCCATTCCGGCCGGTTGCGCGCGGCGTCGGTGTCCTCGATGCGGAGCACGAACCTTCCGCCGGACCTCTCGGCCAGGGCCCAGTTGAACAGCGCGGAGCGGGCGCCGCCGACATGGAACATGCCGGTCGGCGAGGGGGCGAAACGAACCCTAATCACGGGAGACCACCCGGTTGCTGAGAGTGCCGATTCCTTCGATGAAGACGCTGACCTCGTCGCCGACGCTGAGCGGGCCGACCCCTTCCGGCGTCCCGGTGAGGATGACGTCGCCGGGGATCAGGGTCATGACCGCGCTCACGTGGGCGATCAGCGCGGGGATGTCGTACATGAGCTTGGAGGTGCGCGAGCTCTGCTTGACCTCGCCGTTCACGGACGTGACGATGCCGACGTCGCTCGGGTCGAGCTCGGTCTGGATCCATGGGCCGAGCGGGCAGAACGTGTCGAAGCCCTTGGCCCGGGTGAACTGGACGTCCTTCTTCTGCAGATCCCGTGCCGTGACGTCGTTGGCGCAGGTGTAGCCGAAGATGACCTCGTGGGCCCGTTCTCGGGGCACCTCCCGGCAGAGCCTGCCGATCACCACCGCCAGCTCCCCCTCGTAGTCGACCCGCTGGGACAGGGTCGTCGGGTAGGCGATGGCCTCACCCGAGCCGATCACCGAGGTCGACGGCTTGAGGAAGACCAGTGGCTCGTCGGGGACCTCGCCGCCCATCTCGTGGGCGTGGTCGGCGTAGTTCTTGCCGATCGCGACGACCTTGCTGGGCAGCATGGGCGCGACCAGCTTGACCTGGGAGAGCGAGTGACGCTCACCGGTGAACTGGATCGGCCCGAACGGATGACCGGAGATCGCGGAGATGAACTCCTCCCCTGGGCCACCCTCGACCACCCCGAACCCGACACCGTCTCCTGTGGAGAACCTCGCTATACGCACACGACAAGGCTAGTCGGGCTCCGGGTCTCGGCTGACCGCGCCCGCGCCTCCGGGAGGTTCGCGCCTCCGCCCATCCGGCCTCCTCCATCACATCGCCGAGCCATCTGGGCTATATACAACTAAAAATACCCATAAAACCTATTTTCCCGATACGACCACGATTGAGTTAAAAATAAGTATGTCCTGATTACTGTTCATATGGGGGGTATGACCGTTTCTGTCAGCATCGGGGAGCCAGAAGGTCTTCCCTCGGGGGAAGGAATGGACGTGACTGAAGCCAGCACGGTGAACAGGCCCAAGGGCGACGAGGTATCCGTGCCCCGGGCACGCACCGACAGTCCCGGATCCCAGGGTGGCCTGGTCACTCCCAAGGGAACCACCACCATCGAGAGCGGCGTGGTAGCGAAGATCGCGGGCCTGGCGGCCAGGGAGATTCCCGGCGTGCACAACATGGGCGCGAGCACCGCGCGAGCCCTGGGCGCGGTACGCGGCATGGTCGGTGTCGACCAGAACATCACCCAGGGGGTCTCCGTCGAGGTGGGCGAGCGTCAGGCCGCCGCCGACCTCGAAGTGGTCGTCGAGTACGGCATGGCCATTCCCGACCTGGCCGCCGCCGTACGCCGCAACGTGATCACGGCGATCGAGCGCATGTGCGGGCTCGAGGTCACCGAGGTCAACATCAAGGTCTCCGACGTCCACATGCCCGGCCAGGACAAGGACTCCTCGGAGGAGTCGTCCGAGCCGGGGCCGCGCGTCCAGTGAGGGATCCGGCGCGCGGGCCTGAGGACCCGGCCCGCGAGGAGGCGACGCGTCCGGTGACGGCGGGATCCGGCCGCCGGACGGCCGCGCCCGCGAACAACCCGGGTGACCCGGCCCACCGGCCGCCCACCCCGGCGCACGGATCGGAGCATCCGAAGCATCCGACCCCGGCGACCGTCATGCCCGCGCACAAACCGGAGCACCCGGTCCACCCGCCCGCCACCCAGGCCCCGGCGGGGGCCGTACCCGCCCAGAGACCACGGGCCCCGGCCCGCAGGACGGCCGCCACACCGGGCGAGACGGCGAGTCCGCCTCGCGAGGAACCGGCCGCGGCCGCTGAGCGGGAACCGGCCGGCCGGGAGGCGGGTCTCGCGCACGGGATAGCCGACGCCGTACGGCGCTGCCCCGATGTCGTCGACCTCTCGGGCGGCCCGTTCGGGACGGTGGCGACCTACCTGCCCGGCGAGAGGGTGCCCGGCGTCGCGCTGCATGAGGACGGGATCGAGATCTCGGTGGTCGTCAGGCTGGGGCGCCCGCTGCCGGAGATCGCCGACGAGGTACGTGCGGCGGTCGCCCCGCTGGCGGATGACCTGCCGGTGAATGTCCATATCGGAGGTTTGACATGAACAAGTTCCCAGTGTGGTCCGTGCTCGGCACGATCGTCGGCGTTCTGCTGGGCTTCGCCGGAGCCTTCGGCGGCTTCTGGGCATTCCTGCTGGTGCTCGTGCTCGGCGCCATCGGATTCCTCCTCGGCCACTTCGCGGAGGTCGGCGAGGTCAACCTGTCCCGGATCTCGGCGAGACGGCGATGAACACCCCCGTCGAGCACCACGCCACCTCCTCGGGAGCGGCCGCGGACTCAGGTGACCTCCCCGCCGGCCGGACGGGCTCCGCCCTCGCCGAGACCGGGCGGTCCGCGCCGCCCGCCGTACCCGCCCAGCCGACCGTACCGGCCGAGCTGCGTGGCAGAACCGACATATCCGACCGGGTGGTGTCGCGCATCGCGGCCGGCGCGGCCAGGGAGGTGGCACGGGTGCGGAAGGTCGGCGAGCGGGGGCCGCTGTCCCTCCGCGGAGGCACCCGCGCCGCCGTCGACGGCACGCTCGCGACGCTCCAGCTGGACGTGACCATGGAGTATCCGGCCCCGATCCGCGAGGTGGCCGACGAGGTCCGGCGCCACGTCGCCGAACGGGTCATGACACTGACCGGCATGGACGTCGGCTACATCGACATCGACGTCACCAACGTGATCCGCGCTCCGGAGAGCCCGCCCGAGACCTCGTATGAGGTCTCGCGTGAGACCTCATACGAGGCATCACCGGCCGAGGGCGGGAACCGGCCCGACTTCCGGACACCGGACGCGACGGCCCACGGGACCGACGTCCCGTCGCGGGAGGAAGGGCAATGACCTCCCAGACCCCCGGCCCGGCTGAGCCCTTCTCCGAGCATGTCTCCGAGACGGGGCCGACCGAGGAGATTCCGGCCGCACCCGGCGCGGCGTTCGTGGAGCCGTCCGCGTCGCGGGCACCCGACGAGGTGGCGAGGAACGCCTCCGCGGACCGCGCGGCGGTCAGGGCCTTCCGCCCGCGCCGGGTGGTCCCCGCCGTCATCACCGCCGTCATCACCACGGCGG
>NZ_JBEXGU010000145.1:0-23969 GCF_040607515.1 Streptosporangium sp. NPDC005286
GCACCTGCTCCACCGGCGCCATCACCGACAGCATCACCCCATGCCCGGACAGCCGTTCACCGATCAGGCGGCTGCGCAACGCCACCACCCGGGCACCGTCCTGCACCGACAGACCACCGGCCACCACCGCCGCCGCGATCTCCCCCTGCGAATGCCCCACCACCGCATCCGGGCGAACCCCCAGCGACTCCCACACCGCCGCCAGCGACACCATCACCGCGAACGACACCGGCTGCACCACATCCACCCGATCCAGCCCCGGCGCCCCCTCCACACCCCGCACCACATCCAGCAACGACCACTCCACGAACGGTTCCAACGCCGCCGCACACTCCGCCATCCGCCCGGCGAACACCGGCGACTCCTCCAGCAGCCGCGCACCCATCCCCACCCACTGCGCCCCCTGACCCGGGAACACCCACACCGACTTCCCATCCACATCGGCCACACCCGCGACCACACCGGGCAACGACTCACCCGCGCTCAGCGCACCGACACCCGCCAGCAGACCCTCACGATCCCCACCGACCACCACCGCACGGTGGTCGAACAGCGACCGCGACGACACCAGCGACGACCCCACATCCGCCAGACCCAGCTCAGCCCGGGCCTGCAGGTGCGCCGTCAATCGACCGGCCTGTGCCCGCACCGCGTCAGCCGTGCGGGCCGAGATCACCCAAGGCAGCACACCGCCTGCCGGACCGGCAGGCTCGTCGACCGTCGGCTTCGCCGCCTCCGGCCCCTGCTCCAGGATCAGGTGCGCGTTGGTGCCGCTGATCCCGAACGACGACACACCCGCCCGGCGCGGACGACCGTTCCGCGGCCACTCGGCCGGCTCGGTCAGCAGCTCCACCGCTCCCGAGGCCCAGTCCACATGCGACGACGGCTCGTCCACGTGCAGCGTCCGGGGCAGCATCCCGTGCCGGAGAGCCATGACCATCTTGATCACACCGGCCACGCCCGCCGCGGCCTGGGTGTGCCCGATGTTCGACTTGATCGACCCCAGCAGCAGCGGCCGGTCCTCCGGCCGATCCTGACCGTACGTCGCCAGCAGCGCCTGCGCCTCGATCGGGTCGCCCAGCATGGTGCCGGTCCCGTGCGCCTCGACCGCGTCCACCTCGGCAGGGGACAGCCCGGCGACGGCCAGTGCCTTGCGGATCACCCGCCGCTGAGAGGGGCCGTTCGGCGCGGTCAGCCCATTGGACGCGCCGTCCTGGTTGATCGCCGATCCTCGGACGAGCGCGAGCACCTGGTGGCCGTTGCGCCGCGCGTCCGACAGCCGCTCCAGCATCACCAGACCGACACCCTCGGACCATCCGATGCCGTCCGCCGAGTCGGAGAACGCCTTGCAGCGCGCATCCGGTGCCAGCCCGCCCTGCTCACCGAGCTCCCCGAACGCCGCGAGGGTCGATATGACGGTGACACCGCCGGCCACCGCGAGCGAGCACTCCCCGTTACGCAGGGCCTGGGCCGCCATGTGGATGGTCACCAGTGACGACGAGCAGGCGGTGTCCACCGTCACCGCCGGGCCCTCCAGGCCCAGGGTGTACGAGATCCGGCCGGAGGCCACGCTGGCCAACTGCCCGGTCATGATGTGACCGCGAGACTCCTCCCCAGGCATGTAGCCCGAGCCGACGGAACCGATGAACACGCCGGTGTCGCTGCCCCGCAACGAGTCCGGATCGATGCCGGCACCTTCGAGGACCTCCCAGGCGGCCTCCAGCAGCAGCCGCTGCTGCGGATCCATCGCCAGCGCCTCACGCGGGGAGATCCTGAAGAACTCCGCGTCGAACTCGGGCGCGTCAAAGACGAACCCGCCCTTCAGGTCGAGGTCGCCATGGACCTGCCAGCCGCGGTCGGTCGGCAGCGGGGTGATGGCGTCCTGCCCCTCGATGACCAGCCGCCACAGATCCTCCGGGGACGTGACCCCGCCGGGATAACGGCAGGCCATCGAGACGATGGCGATCGGGTCGTCCCCGACCGAGACCGTGGCCACCGGCAGGATGGCGTCGCC
Source organism: Streptosporangium sp. NPDC005286 (assembly GCF_040607515.1). NCBI lineage: Bacteria > Bacillati > Actinomycetota > Actinomycetes > Streptosporangiales > Streptosporangiaceae > Streptosporangium > Streptosporangium sp. NPDC005286. The sequence goes on from NZ_JBEXGU010000145.1 coordinate 2,015, forward strand.
GTGCGCGCCGAGCACCTCGCTCAGCAGGTACTCACCGAGCGCGGTGGGGGTGGGGTAGTCGAAGACAAGGGTGGAGGGCAGGCGCAGCCCGGTGGCCACGTTGAGCCGGTTGCGCAGCTCGATCGCGGTCAGCGAGTCGAAGCCCAACTCACGGAACTCCCGGCGAACCTGCACCGCCTCCAGCGAGGGATGCCCGAGGACCGCGGCGGCCTGAGCCCGGACCAGATCGACCACGAACCGGGTCCGGTCGGCCTGCGTCAGTCCGGCCAACTGCCGCAACAGTGCACCCTCGCCGGGGGCAGGCGCCGACGCGGCCGTACGACGGGTGCCGCGCACCAGACCGCGCAGCAGCGGCGGGACCTGCTGAGCGGGCATCGCCGGCAGGTTCAGCCGCACTGGGACCACCAGCGGTGAATCCGAGCCGATGGCCGCGTCGAGCAGGGCCAGTCCCTGCTCGGTGGTGATCGGTGGCAGCCCGGCGGCGGTCATCCGCTGCACATCGGCCTGCGACATGTCCCCGGTCATCCCGGTGGCCTGCGCCCACAGTCCCCAGGCCAGTGACAGTCCCGGCAGTCCCTGCGCCCGGCGCCGTGCCATCAGCGCGTCCAGCCAGGCATTGGCCGCCGCGTAGTTTCCCTGCCCGGCGTTGCCCATCAGCCCGGCCAGCGAGGAGAACACCACGAACCCGGCCAGATCCATCTCCTGGGTCAGCTCGTGCAGATGCCAGGCGGCGTCCACCTTCGGCCGCAACACGGTGTCCAGCCGCTCCGGCGTCAGCGAGGCGATCGTCCCGTCATCGAGGAGCCCGGCGGTGTGCACCACCGCGGTCAGCGGATGTTCGGCATCGATCCCCGCCAGCAGGCGGGCTACCGCATCCCGGTCCGCCAGGTCACAGGTGGCGACCGTGACCTCGGCCCCGTGCGCGATCAGCTCGGCCCGCAACTCCACCGCACCCGGAGCGTCCAACCCCCGGCGGCTGGCCAGCAGCAGATGCCGCATCCCTTGCTCGGCCACCAGATGCCGGGCCACCTCCGCACCCAGGCCACCGGTACCACCGGTGATCAGCACCGTGCCCTCCGGCTCCCAGCGCCGGGGCATGGTCAACACGATCTTGCCGGTGTGCCTGGCCTGGCTCATGAACCGGAACGCCTCCCGGCCCCGCCGCACATCCCACGCCGTCACCGGCAACGGCCGCAACTCACCAGCGGCGAACAGCTCCATCAACTCGGCCAGGATCTGCCGCAACCGCTCAGGCCCGGCATCCAGTACGTCGAACCACCGATACACCAGCCCCGGGAACTGCTCCTGCTCGCGGATGTCCAGCTTGCCCATCTCAATGAACCGGCCACCCGGACGCAGCAGCCGCGCCGAGGCGTCGATGAACTCCCCGGTCAGCGAGTTGAGCACCACATCGATCCCGCGCTCACCACACACCTCCCGGAACCGCTCCTCGAACTCCAGACTCCGCGACGAGGCGATGTGGTCGTCCGGGATGCCCAGCGAACGCAAAACGTCCCACTTGGCCGGGCTCGCCGTGGCGAACACCTCGACCCCCAGCCGCTGCGCCAGCTGGATCGCCGCCATCCCGGTCCCACCGGTGCCCGCGTGCACCAGCAGTGACTCCCCCTCCCGCAACCCGGCCAGATCCATCAGCCCGTAATAGGTGGTGAGGAACGCCACCGGAATCGTCGCCGCCTGCTCGAAGGAGACCCCGTCGGGGATCTTGGTCACCCCACCGGCACCGGTGACCACCACCGGGCCGAAGCCACCTTCGGTCAGACCGACCACCCGATCTCCCGGACGCAGGTCGTCGACCCCGGGGCCGACCTCCAGCACCACGCCGGCGGCCTCACCGCCCATCAGGCCGACCTTGTCCTGGAACCAGCCCAGCGCGTTCAACCCGTCCAGCAGGTCCCGGAAGTTCACCCCCGCCGCACGCACCGCCACCCGCACCTGCCCCGCCTCCAACGGCTCGGCCGCCTGCGGGAACGGAAGCAACTCCAACGCGTCCAGACTGCCCTTGGCCCGGCTACCCAGCCGCCACGGCGCCCCACCGGCCGGCGGCAACAGACCCGCCCCCGACACCAGCGACGCCAACCGCGGCACCCGCACCCCACCCTCACGCACCGCCACCTGCGGCTCACCGGAAGCCAGCAGGGCGGCCAGCAACCCGGGAATCGCGGCCCCCAGCGCACCGGGCGAGGCCTCATCCGCGCCCGGGTCCGCGTGCTCGTCTCCGTACTCATCCGGCCCCAGGTCCACCAGCACGAACCGGCCCGGGTTCTCCGACTGCGCGCTACGCAGCAACCCCCACACCCCGGCCGCACCCAGATCCGCCACTGGCTCACCCTCAACGGCGGCTACCGCACCCCGCGTCACCACCACCAACCGCGAACCAGCACACCGCTCATCGGCCAGCCACCCCTGCAGCAGACCCAGCACCCCAGCCGTCATCGCACGCGCCGAGGCCACCGCATCCCCGGCCGACCCGGCCGCGACCTCGGCCAGCACCACCTCCGGCACCGGCCCCGCCTCGGTCAGCGCCGACAGATCCCGGTGAACCGTCACCGACTGTCCGACCGACTCCCACGCCGCCGCGAGACCCAAGGCGTCCGGCTCGGATCCCGAGAAGCCGACCACCGTCACCGGCGCCGGATCGGCCACGGAAACCTCGGAAAGCGGGGTCCAATCCAGCCGGAACAGCCCGTCCCGCTCCGTCACCTGACCACCACCGGCGACGGCGAGCTGATCAGGAGTGAACGGGCGCAGCACCAGCGAACGCGCCGACAGCGCCGAATCCCCGGCGGCGTCCACCGCCGTCAGCGACACAGCGTCGTCGCCCGTCCGGAACAGTCGCACCCGCAGCATCGCCGCCCCGGCGGCCTGCAGGCTCATCTGCCCCCAGGAGAACGGCAACCGGCCACCCTCCACCGGCTCCAGCCCGACGAAGGTCACCGCGTGCAAGGCCGCGTCCAGCAACGCCGGGTGCACCCCGAACGAACCCGCGTTCGACGCCGCCTGCTCGGGCAGCGCGACCTCGGCGAACACCTCGCCGTCGACACCACGCCAGGCCGCTCGCAGCCCCTGGAACACGGGGCCGTATTCGAACCCGCCCGCGGCCAGTCCCTCGTACACCCCGTCCAGCCCGATCGCGGTCGCGCCGGCCGGCGGCCACACCGCCGCGTCGAACGGCTCGGCATTGGGAGCACCGGTGGCCGGAGCACCGACGGCCAGCGTGCCGGTGGCGTGCCGCACCCACGGCACGTCATCGGCGGCCTCGGCAGAGCGGGCGTAGACGTTCACGCTCCGGTGGCCCGACTCCTCTGCGGCGCCCACCCACACCTGCACCGCGACGGCATCGGTTTCGCCCAGCACCAGCGGCGCGGTCAGGGTCAGCTCCTCCACCAGGTCACAACCAACCTGGTCACCGGCCCGGATCGCCAGCTCAAGGAACCCGGTACCCGGGAAGATCACCGTTCCGGCCACCGCGTGATCGGCCAGCCACGGATGCGACGAGAGCGACAAGCGGCCGGTCAGCAGCACCCCATTGGAGTCGGCCAGGCCTACGGCGGCGCCCAGCAGCGGATGCCCCGCCACCGCCAACCCCGCCGCGGCCACATTCCCCACCTGGGAACCCGCCCTCGCGGGCCAGTACCACTGGTGCTGGAAGGCGTAGGTGGGCAGGTCGACCCGTCGCCCGCCCGCCAGCACCACCTGCCAGTCCACCGCCACGCCGCGGACGAACAGCTCGGCCGCCGAGACCAGCACCCGGTGCAGCCCGCCGTCGTCGCGGCGCAACGTCCCGGCGATCACGGCCTCCACCCCGGCCTCATCCACGCATTCCTGGACCCCGACCGTCAGCACCGGATGCGGGCTCACCTCCACGAACACCCGATACCGCTGCTCCAGCAACTGCGCCACCGCCGGAGCGAAGCCCACCGTGCGCCGCAGGTTGTCACACCAGTATCCGCCGTCGAGCTCCGGCCCCTCCACCCACTGGCCCGTCACCGTCGACAACATCGGCACCCGCACCGCACGCGGCGCCACCCCCGCCAGCACCCCGGCCAGTTCCTCACGCAACTGCTCCACCTGGGCCGAATGCGAGGCGTAGTCCACCGCGATCCGCCGGACCCGCACCCCATCCTCGGTCAACCGCTCGACCAGCTCCTCGACGGCTTGGACCTCACCGGCCACCACCACCGAGCCGGGACCGTTCACCGCCGCCACCGACACCCGCCCGTCCCAGGCCGCCACCTGCTCGCGCACCCGCTCCACCGGCAACGCCACCGACGCCATCGCCCCCAACCCCGCCAGCCGCTCAGCGATCAGGCCGCTGCGCAACGCCACCACCCGGGCACCGTCCTGCAACGACAGACCACCCGCCACCACCGCCGCCGCGATCTCCCCCTGCGAATGCCCCACCACCGCATCCGGACGAACCCCCAGCGACTCCCACACCGCCGCCAGCGACACCATCACCGCGAACGACACCGGCTGCACCACATCCACCCGATCCAGAGACGGCGCCCCCTCCACCTGACGCACCACATCCAGCAACGACCACTGCACGAACGGCTCCAACGCCGCCGCACACTCCGCCATCCGCCCCGCGAACACCGCCGACTCCTCCAGCAGCGCGGCACCCATCCCCACCCACTGCGCCCCCTGACCCGGGAACACCCACACCGACCTACCGACGACATCGGCCACACCCGCAACCACACCGGGCAACGACTCACCCACGCTCAGCGCACCGACACCCGCCAGCAGACCCTCACGATCCCCACCGACCACCACCGCACGATGCTCGAACACCGACCGCGACGACACCAGCGACGAGCCCACATCCACCAGGCCCAGCTCGCCGACCGCCTCCACCTGCGCACCCAGGCGGCGCGCCTGCTCGCGCAACGCCTCAGGACTCTTCGCCGACACCACCCACGGCACCACCCCGCCGACCGGACCGGCAGGCTCACCGGTCTCCGGTTCCACTGCCTGCGGCACCTGCTCCAAGATCACATGGGCGTTGGTACCGCTGATCCCGAACGACGACACACCCGCCCGACGCGAACGACCGGTCTCCGGCCACTCCACCTGCTCGGTCAGCAGTTCCACCGCACCAGAGGCCCAGTCCACATGCGACGACGGGGCGTCCACATGCAGCGTCCGGGGCAGCACCCCGTGCCGGAGAGCCATGACCATCTTGATCACACCGGCCACACCCGCCGCGGCCTGCGCGTGACCGATGTTCGACTTGATCGACCCCAGCAGCAGCGGCCGATCCTCGTCGCGATCCTGACCATAGGTCGCCAGCAGCGCCTGCGCCTCGATCGGGTCGCCCAGCGTCGTCCCGGTCCCGTGCCCTTCCACCACGTCCACCTCAGCGGAGGTCAAACCCGCACCGGCCAGCGCCTGGCGGATCACCCGCTGCTGCGACGGACCGTTCGGCGCGGTCAACCCGTTGGACGCACCGTCCTGGTTCACCGCCGAACCGCGCACCACCGCCAGCACCTCATGGCCGTTGCGGCGCGCGTCCGACAGCCGCTCCAGCACCAGCATGCCCACACCCTCGGACCAGTTCACCCCGTCGGCCGCGTCCGAATAGGACTTGCACCGGCCGTCACCGGCCAGCCCGCCCTGCGCACTGAAGTCAATGAACGGCCCCGGATTGGCCATCACCGTCACACCACCGGCCAACGCCAGCGAACACTCACCCGACCGCAGCGCCTGCGCGGCCAGATGCATCGCCACCAGCGACGACGAGCACGCGGTGTCCACCGTCACCGCCGGCCCCTCCAACCCGAAGGTGTAGGACAGACGACCGGTCGCCACGCTTCCCGCGGTGCCGGTACCGACGAACCCCATCACCTCCGGCGGGAACGACACACTGGTCGCGTAGTCGTGGTACATGACCCCGGCGAACACCCCGGTACGGCTGCCCCGCAACGAGACCGGATCGATCCCGACCCGCTCGATCGCCTCCCACGACGTCTCCAGCAGCAACCGCTGCTGCGGATCCATCGCCAGCGCCTCATGCGGCGAGATACCGAAGAACCCCGGGTCGAACTCCCCGGCCTCGTGCAGGAACCCACCCTCACGGACGTAGCTGGTCCCGCGATTCTCCCGATCCGGGTTGTAGAAGGCCGCCGGATCCCAACCTCGCGTGGTCGGGAACGGCGAGATCGCGTCTGCGCCCTCGGTGACCAGCCGCCACAGGTCCTCCGGGGACGTGACCCCGCCCGGATAGCGGCACGCCATGCCCACGATCACGATGGGGTCGTCGGTCACCGGCCGGACCTCGCCGGGAACCACCACATCGGCGTGCTCGCCGAGCAGCTCGGCCAGCAGGAACTCCGCCAGCACGGCCGGCGTCGGGTAGTCGAACACCAGCGTGGCCGGCAACCGCAGCCCGGTCGTACCGTTCAGCCGGTTGCGCAGTTCCACCGAGGTCAACGAGTCGAAGCCCAGCTCGCGGAACTCCCGCCGCACCTCCACCGTCTCCGGCGAGAGATGCCCCAGCACCATGGCCACCTCGGTACGCACCAGATCCACCAGGACCTCGGCGCGCTCGGCCGCCGCGAGCGGAGCCAGCCGCTGAAGCAGCGTACTGGCCGCCGCCGACCTCCCGGCGGCAGACCGGCGCCTTCCCCGTACCAGCCTGCGCAGCAGTGGCGGAATCTCGCCCTGTGCTCGCAGCACCGGCAGATCCAGCCGGACCGGGGCCACGACCGGTTCGCTGGAACGGACCGCCACCTCGAACAAGGCAATGCCCTGTTCCGGTGCGAGTGGCGGCGTACCGGCACGGGCCAGCCGCTCCATGTCGCCATCGCTCAAAGTACCGGTCATCCCACTGTCCTGAGCCCACGCCCCCCAGGCCAGCGACAGCGCGGGCAACCCCGCGGCCCGGCGCTGCTGGGCCAGCGCGTCGAGGAACGAGTTGGCCGCGGCGTAGTTACCCTGACCGGGAGCTCCGATCACGCCCGCCACCGACGAGAACATGATGAAGTCGGCCAGGTCCTCGCCACGAGTGAGCTCGTGCAGGTGCCAGGCGGCGTCCACCTTCGGCCGCAGCACGGTGTCCAGCCGCTCCGGAGCCAGCGACGGGATCGTCCCGTCGTCCAGCACACCCGCGGTGTGGATCACCGCGGTCAGCGGGTGCTCGGCGTCCACCCCGGCCAGCAGGGCCGCCACCTGATCCCGCTCCGCCACATCACAGGCGGCGACCGTGACCTCGACCCCGTGCGCGATCAGCTCGGCCCGCAACTCCACCGCCCCCGGAGCCTCCAGGCCCCGGCGGCTGGTCAGCAGCAGATGCCGCACACCCCGCTCGGCCACCACATGCCGCGCGAACAGCGCGCCCAGACCACCGGTGCCACCGGTGATCAACACCGTGCCCTCCGGGTTCCACCGCCGAGGCATGGTCAGCACGATCTTGCCGGTGTGCTTGGCCTGGCCCATGAACCGGAAGGCATCCCGGCTCCGCCGCACATCCCACACCGTGACCGGCAACGGCCGCAACTCACCGGCCGCGAACAGCTCCATCAACTCGGCCAGGATCTGCCGCAACCGCTCAGGCCCGGCATCCATCACATCGAACCAGTGATACTCCAGCCCCGGGAACTGGTCCTGCTCGCGGATGTCCAGCTTGCCCATCTCAATGAACCGGCCGCCCGGACGCAGCAGCCGCGCCGAGGCGTCGATGAGCTCCCCGGTCAGCGAGTTGAGGACCACGTCGATCCCCCGCTCACCGCACACCTCCCGGAACCGCTCCTCGAACTCCAGACTCCGGGAGGAGGCGATGTGATCATCCGGGATGCCCAGCGAACGCAGCACCTCCCACTTGGCCGGATGCGCCGTGGCGAACACCTCCACCCCCAGCCGCCGCGCCAGCTGGATCGCCGCCATACCCACACCACCGGTACCCGCGTGCACCAGCAGCCGCTCGCCCTCCCGCAGCCCGGCCAGGTCCATCAGCCCGTAGTAGGCCGTCAGGAACACCACCGGAATCGTCGCGGCCTGCTCGAAGGAGACCCCGTCAGGGATCTTGGTCAACCCGCCGGCGCCGGTGACCACCACCGGGCCGAACGCGCCCTCGGTCAGACCGGCCGCCCAGTCGCCCGGGCGCAGGTCGTCGACCTCGGGACCGACCTCCAGCACCACGCCGGCGGCCTCACTGCCCATCAGGCCGACCTTGTCCTGGAACCAGCCCAGCGCGTTCAGCCCGTCCAGCAGGTCCCGGAAGTTCACCCCCGCGGCACGCACCGCCATCCGTACCTGCCCGGCCTGCAGCGGCTCGGCCATCCCCGAAGAGGGGAGCAGCTCCAACGCGTCCAGGCTGCCCTTGGCCCGGCTGCCCAGCTGCCACCCCGTACCGGACGGAGGCAGCAGACCCGCCCCCGACGCCAACGACGCCAACCGCGGCACCTGCACTTCACCGTCACGCACCGCCACCTGCGGCTCACCCGAAGCCAGCACCGCGGGCAGTATCCCCGGCAAGGCCGGCAGCGACGCCTGGTGTTCATCCACATCGACCAGCACGAACCGGCCTGGGTTCTCCGACTGGGCACTGCGCACCAATCCGCAGGCCGCAGCGGCCGGCAGATCCGACACCACTTCACCGTCTCCGGCCGCGACCGCACCCCGCGTCACGAACACCAACCGTGAATCGCGATACCGCTCATCGGCCAGCCACTGCTGCAGCACGGTCAGAACGCGCGCGTTCAGCTCGTGTGTCGCGTCCACCACCGCGCCGACCTGGTCAAAGATCAGTTCGGTCACCACAGCACCCGGCGCCTGGTTCGTGTCCCCGAACACCGACGGATCCGCGAGGTCGAACACGTCGAGGCCGACCACCGCCACCGTGGGCGCGGGGTCGGCCACCGGCGCCACCCGCGCCGACGGCAACGCCGTCCACTCCACCCTGAACAGGGAGTCCCGCTCGCCCCTACGGTCACCTTCGCCGGTGGCCGCCGTGATCGGGCGCAGTACGAGTGACCGTGCCGTCAGCACCGGCTCCCCCGCCATATCGGCCACCGCCAGCGAGACGGCATCGCCTTCGGTCCTGGCCAGTCGTACCCGCAGTGCCGACGCGCCACCGGCGTGCAGACACACCTCACCCCAGGAGAACGGCAACCGGCTGCCCTCGGAGTCGTCCAACCCCGCGAACGTCACCACGTGCAACGCCGCATCCAGCAGGGCCGGATGCACGCCGAACGAACCGGCATCCGACTCGAGCCGACTCGGCAGGCTCACCTCGGCGAAGATCTCATCATCACGCCGCCAGGCCGCCCGCAGGCCCTGAAACAGCGGTCCGTAGCTCAGCCCGCCCTCAGCGAGCTGGTCGTACAGCCCGTCCAGCTCGATCGCGGACGCGCCCTGCGGCGGCCAGACTTCGGTATCGAGTCGCTCGGCGGTCTGGCCGCCGATGGCGAGGACGCCGACCGCGTGCCGTACCCACGGCTCGTCATCGGCGGCCTCGGCCGGCCGAGTGTAGATGCTCAGGTCGCGTCTGCCCGACTCCTCCGCGCCCACCCACACCTGCACCGCGACGGCGTCGGTTTCGCCCAGTACGAGCGGCGCCGCCAGGGTGAGCTCCTCCACCAGGTCGCAGCCGACCTGGTCACCGGCCCGGATGGCCAGCTCCAGGAACGCGGTGCCGGGGAACAGCACCCTCCCGCCCACGGCGTGATCGGCCAGCCATGCCTGCGACCGCAACGACAGCTGGCCGGTCAGCAGTACGCCGTCTGAGGCGGCAAGCGCTACAGCGGCGCCCAGCAAAGGATGCCCTGCCGCGGCCAGCCCCAGGTTTCGAGCGTCACCCATTCGCTGTCCGCGGGGCCAGTACCACTCGTGCTGGAACGGGTAGGTGGGCAGGTCGACCTGGCGTCCGCGCGGGAGCACCGCCTGCCAGTCGACCGGCACTCCGTGCACATGCAGCTCGGCCAGTGCCGTCATGGACGCGACCTGCTCGTCGCGGTCCTTACGCAATACCGGCACCAGCACCGCGTCCGACTCGTGCACATCCGCGTCGGCGGCCAGGGTGTCGGCGGCCATGGCGGTCAGCACACCGTCGGGGCCCAGCTCCAGATACGCCCGCACGCCCTGGCGGTGCAGCGCCCGGACGCCATCGGCGAAGCGGACCGCGCCGCGGACCTGGTCCACCCAGTAGTCCGGCGAGCACAGCTGCTCGTCGGTGGCGGGTTCCCCGGTCAGGTTCGAGGCCACCGGAATTTCCGGCGGACTGTAGGTGAGCGTCCGGGCCAGGGCGCGGAAGTCCTCCAGCATCGGCTCCATCAACGGCGAATGGAACGCGTGCGACACCCGCAACCGCCGGGTCCTGACCCCCCGCTCCTGCAGAGCGGCGGCCACCTCCAGCACCGCCTCCTCGACCCCGGAGACCACCACCGAGGTGGGGCCGTTCACCGCCGCGACCGACACCTCCTTCTCACGCCCGGCCAGCAGCTCGGCGACCTCCTCCTCGGTGGCCCGCACCGACACCATCGCCCCACCCGGCGGCAGCGCCTGCATCAACCGCGCCCGACCCGCCACCAACGCACACGCGTCGGCCAGCGACAGCACCCCGGCCACATGGGCAGCGGTGATCTCCCCGATCGAGTGGCCCGCCAGCACATCCGGCCGCAGCCCCCATGAGGAGACCAGCCGGAACAGCGCCGTCTCCACCGCGAACAGCGCCGGCTGCGCCCACCCCGTCCGATCCAGCAACCCGGCCCGCTCGCTGCCCGGCTCGGCGAACAGCACCTCCCGCAGCGACCCGTCCAGCAGCGGGTCCAGCTCCGCGATCACCGCGTCCAACGCCTCGGCGAACACCGGGAACCGGTCATACAGCTCCCGGCCCATCCCCGCCCGCTGACTACCCTGACCGGTGAACAACACCGCGAGCTCCGGCTCCGCCCCCGCCACCCCGCGCACCACACCCGCGACAGGCCGGTCGTCCGCCAGCGCACCCAGGTCGGCCAGCACCCCATCACGATCGCCGGCCAGCACCACCGCCCGATGCTCGAACGCCGACCGCGTCGTGGCCAGCGAGAACGCGGCATCGGCCGGCCCCAGATCAGGCTCACCGTCCAGGAACGACACCAGTCGCTCGGCCTGCGCCCGCAACGCTCCTGCCGTACGGCCCGACACCAGCACCGGCACCACACCCGCGGCCACATCCGCCGGTGCCGGATCATCCGCCTCCGACCCGGCGTCAGGAGCTCCCGGGCCTTGTTCGATGATGACGTGCGCGTTGGTGCCGCTGAAACCGAACGACGACACCCCGGCCCGCCACGGCCGATCCACCTGAGGCCAGGGCCTGGTCTCGGTCAGCAGTTCCACAGCACCAGCCGACCAGTCCACGTGCGAGGACGGTTCGTCCACGTGCAGCGTCTTGGGTAGCACCCCGTGCCGCATCGCCATGACCATCTTGATCACACCCGCGACACCCGCGGCCGCCTGGGTGTGACCGATGTTCGACTTCACCGATCCGAGCAGCAGCGGCCGATCCTCCGGCCGATCCTGACCGTACGTGGCCAGCAGGGCCTGCGCCTCGATCGGGTCACCCAGCGTCGTCCCCGTGCCGTGCGCCTCGACCACGTCCACGTTCGCGGGGGTCAGGCCCGCACCGGCCAAGGCCTGGCGGATCACCCGCTGCTGCGACGGACCGTTCGGCGCGGTCAACCCGTTGGACGCACCGTCCTGGTTCACCGCCGAGCCGCGCAGGACGGCCAGGATCTGGTGGCCATTGCGGCGGGCGTCCGACAACCGCTCCAGCACCAACATGCCTATGCCCTCGGACCAGTTCGTGCCGTCCGCCGCGTCGGCGAACGCCTTGCATCGTCCGTCGGTCGCGAGCCCGCCCTGGGCGCTGAAGTCGATGAACATTCCGGGCGTGGCCATCACGGTCACGCCTCCCGCGAGGGCCAGACCGCACTCGCCCGAGCGCAGCGCCTGCGCCGCCAGATGCAACGCCACCAGAGAGGACGAACAGGCGGTGTCCACCGTGACCGCAGGGCCCTCCAAGCCCAGCGCGTAGGCGATACGCCCGGTGGCGATGCTTCCGGCGGTCCCGGTGCTGACGAAGCTCCTCACTTCCAGCGGGAACTCGGCACTCGGCCCGTAGTCGTGGTAAATGACGCCGGCGAACACGCCCGTGTGGCTGCCACGCAGCGAGACCGGGTCGATCCCGGCCCGCTCGATCGCCTCCCACGACACCTCAAGCAGCAACCGCTGCTGCGGATCCATCGCCAACGCCTCACGCGGCGAGATCCCGAAGAACCCGGGGTCGAACTCCCCGGCCTCGTGCAGGAAGCCACCCTCACGCACATAGCTGGTGCCCCGGCGCTCCCGGTCCGGGTTGTACACCACCCCGAGATCCCAGCCACGCGACGTCGGGAACTCCCCGATCCCATCACCGCCCTCGGCCACCAGACGCCACAAGTCTTCAGGAGAGTTGACATCACCCGGGAAGCGGCACGCCATCGACACAATCGCAATCGGATCGTGCCTGCCCGACTCAACCTCTTGGAGTCGCCGACGGGTCTCACGCAGATCAGCGGCGACCGACTTGAGGTATTCAACGAGCTTCCGGTCTTCCGACATCGGGGCGGCCCTCCGAAGTGTTCCGAGGCGAGCCGGGATCACAGATCTTTCAGGTAGCCCAGTTCGCTTTCGATGATGCCGAGGATGTCTTCGGCACTCGCTGATTCGAGCATGTCTACGACAGCGATTTCACTAGTTCCTGGGCCGCTCTCGCTCACCTTCCCCAGCAGCTGCCGGAGCCGTGTCGCGATACCGTTCCGAGTGATCTCATCGAGCGCGTCCTCGGAAAGTGCGGCCTCGAATCGGTCGAGGTCGGCCAGCAACGACGGCTTCGCGGCCGCGGGTTCCCCGGGAGCGATTTCCGCGAGGAGGTGCTCGGCGAGGACAACGGGGGTGGGGTAGTCGAAGATGAGGGTGGCCGGCAGGCGCAGCCCGGTGGCGGCGTTGAGCCGGTTGCGCAGCTCGATCGCGGTCAGCGAGTCGAAACCCAGCTCGCGGAACTCGCGCCGTACTTCCACCGCCGCGGAGTCGGGGTGTCCGAGGACGGCGGCGGCCTGGGTGCGAATGAGGTCGGACAGCATGCGGATCCGCTTGGGGTGGGCCAGGCCGGCCAGCTGCCGGGACAGCGCCTCGCCCGCGCCACCACCTCCGGCTGCCGACAGCGCGGCGGCCGTACGGCGGGTGCCGCGCACCAGACCGCGGAACAACGGCGGCACCTGCTCTTGTGGCAGTGTGGGCGGATTCAGCTGGACCGGGATCACGAGCGGTGAGTCCGACCCGATGGCCGCGTCGAACAGCGCCAGCCCCTGCTCGGTGGTGATCGGCGGCAGCCCGGCGGCGGTCATCCGCTGCACATCGGCCTGCGACATGTCCCCGGTCATCCCGGTGGCCTGCGCCCACAGTCCCCAGGCCAGTGACAGTCCCGGCAACCCCTGCGCCCGGCGCCGTGCCATCAACGCGTCCAGCCAGGCATTGGCCGCCGCGTAGTTGCCCTGACCACCACCGCCCATCACCCCGGCCAGCGAGGAGAACACCACGAACCCGGCCAGATCCATCTCCCGGGTCAGCTCGTGCAGATGCCAGGCCGCATCGACCTTCGGCCGCAACACCGACTCCAGCCGCTCCGGCGTCAGCGAGGCGATCGTCCCGTCATCCAGCACACCCGCGGTGTGGATCACCGCGGTCAGCGGATGCTCGGGATCGACCTGCGCCAGCAGCGCCACCACCTGATCCCGCTCCGCCACATCACAGGCGGCGACCGTGACCTCGACCCCGTGCGCGATCAACTCGGCCCGCAACTCCACCGCACCCGGAGCGTCCAACCCCCGGCGACTGGTCAGCAGCAGACGCCGCACCCCACGCTCGGCCACCACATGCCGCGCGAACAACGCACCCAGACCACCGGTCCCACCGGTGATCAGCACCGTGCCCTCCGGGTTCCAGACCCGGGGCATGGTCAGCACGATCTTGCCCGTGTGCCTGGCCTGACTCATGAACCGGAACGCCTCCCGGCCCCGCCGCACATCCCACTCCGTCACCGGCAACGGCCGCAACTCACCGGCCACGAACAGCTCCATCAGCTCGGCCAGAATCTGCCGCAGCCGCTCAGGCTCGGCGTCCAATACGTCGAACCAGTGATACTCCAGCCCCGGGAACCGCTCCTGGTCACGGATGTCGAGCTTGCCCATCTCGATGAACCGGCCGCCCGGACGCAGCAGCCGTGCCGAGGCGTCGATGAACTCCCCGGTCAGCGAGTTGAGCACCACATCGATACCCCGATCACCGCACACCTCACGGAACCGCTCCTCGAACTCCAGGGTGCGCGAGGAGGCGATGTGGTCGTCCGGGATGCCCAGCGAACGCAGAACGTCCCACTTGGCCGGGCTCGCCGTGGCGAACACCTCGACCCCCAGGCGCTGGGCCAGCTGAATCGCCGCCATGCCCACACCACCGGTGCCCGCGTGCACCAGCAGCCGCTCGCCCTTCCGCAACCCGGCCAGGTCCATCAGCCCGTAGCAGGCCGTCAGGAACACCACCGGAATCGTCGCCGCCTGCTCGAACGAGATCCCATCAGGGATCCTGGCCAGGACTCGGGCGTGAGTGACCGTCACCGGGCCGAACGAGCCCTCGGCCAGACCGACCACCCGATCCCCCGCACGCAGGCCCTCCACCTCCGGGCCGACCTCCAGCACCACCCCGGCGACCTCACCGCCCATCAGGCCGACCCTGTCCTGGAACCAGCCCAGCGCGTTCAGCCCGTCCAGCAGGTCCCGGAAGTTCACCCCCGCCGCGTGCACCGCCACCCGCACCTGCCCCGCCTCCAACGGCTCGGCCGCCTGCGGGAACGGAAGCAACTCCAGCGCGTCCAGACTGCCCTTGGCCCGGCTGCCCAGCCGCCACGGCGCCCCACCGGCCGGCGGCAACAGACCCGCCCCCGACACCAGCGACGCCAACCGCGGCACCCGCACCCCACCGTCACGCACCGCCACCTGCGGCTCATCCGAGGCCGGCACCGCGAGCAGTACATCGCGCAAAGTCGCGAGCGAGGACTCCTGATCATCCAGGTCGACCAGGACGAACCGGCCCGGGTTCTCCGACTGCGCCGACCGCACCAGACCCCACACCGCCGCAGCCGCCAGATCAGCGACCGCCTCACCCTCACCCGCGGCCACCGCACCCCGCGTGACGACCACCAGACGCGAAGCCCCGAACCGCTCATCGGCCAGCCACCCCTGCAGCAGACCCAGCACCCCAGCCGTCACCTCATGCGCCGACTCCACTACGCCGGTGTTCTCGGAGGAACCGATGGTGAACGTCACCACGTCCGGCACCGAATCCAGCGAAGCAAGGTCTCCGGTCAGCTCGGCCACGCTCAGCCCGGCGGCCGATTCCGGCAACTCGGGCAGTGTGCTCCACTCCAGCCGGAACAGCCCGCCCCGTTCCGCGCCACGGCCGCCGCCGCCGGCGAGCTGGTCGGTCGCGATCGGCCGCAGCACCAGCGAACGCGCCGACAGCACCGGCTCGCCGGCGGCGTCCACCGCGATCAGCGACACGGAATCGTCACCCGTCCTGGCCAGGCGCACCCGCAGCACCGACGCACCACCCGCGTGCAGGCTCACCTGACCCCACGAGAACGGCAACCGGCCACCCTCCACCGGCTCCAGCCCGACGAATGGCATCGCGTGCAGCGCCGCGTCCAGCAACGCCGGATGCAGCCCGAACGAACCGGCGTCACCGACCTGCTCGGGCAGCGCGACCTCGGCGAACACCTCACCGTCGGCGCCGTACCAGGCGGCGCGCAGATTCTGGAAGACCGGGCCGTATTCGAACCCGCCCACGGCCAGTTCCTCGTACAACCCGTCCAGCTCGATGGCGGTCGCGCCGGCCGGGGGCCACACCGCCGCGTCGAACGGCGCGGCGTCCGCAGAACCGATGCTGAGGGTGCCTGTCGCGAAGGTGCCGGCGGCGTGCCGTACCCACGGCACGTCGTTTGCGGCCTCGGCCGACCGGGCGTAGATGTTCACGCTACGGTGGCCTGTCTCCTGTGCGGCGCCCACCCACACCTGCACCGCGACGGCCTCACTCTCGCCCAGCACCAGCGGCGCGGTCAGGGTCAGCTCCTCGACCAGGTCGCAACCGACCTGGTCACCCGCCCGCACCGCCAGCTCAAGGAACCCGGTACCCGGGAAGATCACTGTTCCGGACACGACGTGATCGGCCAGCCACGGATGCGACCGCACCGACAACCGCCCGGTCAGCAGCACACCGTCCGAGTCGGCCAGGCCCACGGCGGCGCCCAGCAGCGGGTGGCCGGCTGTCGCCAGCCCGGCCGCGGCCACGTTGCCCACGCGAGATGCCGGACCCTTGGGCCAGAACCGCTGATGCTGGAAGGCATACGTCGGCAGGTCGACCCGGCGAGCGCCGGGGAGGACGGCCTGCCAATCCACTGCCACCCCGTGCACGTGCAGCTCGGCAAGCGCCGTCATGGACGCGATCCGCTCGTCGCGGCCCTTACGCAGCACCGGCACCAGCACAGCGTCCGACTCGTGCGCGTCCGCATCGGACTCGGCCGCGAGCGTGTCGACGGCCATCGCGGTCAACACGCCGTCGGGGCCCAGCTCCAGATAGGCTCGTACGCCCTGGCGGTGCAGCGTGCGGACGCCGTCGGCGAACCGTACGGCCTGGCGGACCTGGTCCACCCAGTAATCCGGCGAGCACAGCTGCTCGGCCGTGGCCGACTCCCCGGTCACGTTCGAGACCACCGGAATTTCTGGCGGGCTGTAGGTGAGCGTCCGGGCCAGGGCACGGAAGTCCTCCAGCATCGGATCCATCAGCGGCGAATGGAACGCATGCGACACCCGCAACCGCCGCGTCCTGACCCCACGCTCCTCCAGCACGGCGGCCACCTCCAGCACCGGCTCCTCGACCCCGGCGATCACCACCGAGGCCGGACCGTTCACCGCTGCAATCGACACCTCCTTCTCACGCCCGGCCAGCAGCCCGGCGACCTCCTCCTCGGAAGCCCGCACCGACACCATCGCCCCACCCGCAGGGAGCACCTGCATCAACCGCGCCCGACCCGCCACCAACGCACACGCATCCTTCAGGGACAGCACCCCCGCCACATGCGCCGCGGTGATCTCCCCGATCGAATGCCCCGCCAGCACACCCGGCCGCACCCCCCACGAGGAGACCAGCCGGAACAACGCCGTCTCCACCGCGAACAACGCCGGCTGCGCCCACCCCGTCTGATCCAGCAACCCGGCCCGCTCGCTGCCCGGCTCGGCGAACAACACCTCCCGCAGCGGTCCGTCAAGCATCGGGTCCAGCTCGGCGAGCACCTCGTCCAACGCCTGCGCGAACACCGGGAACCGCCCGTACAGCTCCCGGCCCATCCCCGCCCGCTGACTCCCCTGACCGGTGAACAGCACCGCCAGCCGCGGCTTCGCCTCGGCCAGCCCGCGCACCACGCCCGCACCCGGGCGGTCTTCGGCCACGGCCCGCAGGCCGGCCAGCAGACCATCACGATCCCCGGCGACCACCACCGCCCGATGCTCGAACACCGACCGCGTGGTGGCCAGCGAGAACGCCGCATCGCTGAGCCTCAGACCAAGCTCGCCGTCCAGGTACGACGCCAGGCGCTCAGCCTGCGCCCGCAATGCCTGATCGGTCCGCCCCGACACCAGCACCGGCACGTCCTGATCCGCTACCGGCACCGGGCCCTCGGCTGCCACATCCGGAGTCTCCGCGTCCTGCTCCACTGGGCTCTGCTCGATGATCACGTGCGCGTTGGTGCCGCTGATCCCGAACGACGACACCGCAGCCCGGCGCGGGCGGTCGGTCTCCGGCCACTCCACCTGCTCGGTCAGCAACTCCACCGCACCGGAGGCCCAGTCCACATGCGACGACGGCTCGTCCACATGCAGCGTCCTGGGCAGCACCCCGTGCCGCATCGCCATGACCATCTTGATCACACCCGCCACACCGGCGGCGGCCTGGGTGTGACCGATGTTCGACTTCACCGAGCCCAGCAGCAACGGCCGGCCCTCTGGCCGGTCCTGCCCGTACGTCGCCAGCAGGGCCTGCGCCTCGATCGGGTCACCCAGCGTCGTGCCGGTCCCGTGACCCTCCACCACGTCCACCTCGGCCGGGGACAACCCGGCGCCGGCCAGCGCCCGGCGGATCATCCGCTGCTGAGACGGGCCGTTCGGCGCGGTCAGCCCGTTCGACGCGCCGTCCTGGTTGATCGCCGAGCCGCGCACCACCGCCAGCACCTGGTGACCGTTGCGGCGCGCGTCCGACAGCCGCTCCAGCACCAGCACACCCACGCCCTCGGACCAGCTCACCCCGTCGGCCGCGTCCGAATAGGACTTGCACCGGCCGTCGCCGGCCAGCCCGCCCTGGGCGCTGAAGTCGATGAACGCTCCCGGGGTTGCCATGACGGTCACCCCACCGGCCAGGGCCAGCGAGCAGTCACCACCCCGCAGCGCCTGCGCGGCCAGATGCGTCGCCACCAGCGACGACGAACACGCGGTGTCCACGGTCACCGCCGGGCCCTCCAGCCCGAACAGGTAGGAGATCCGGCCGGACAGCACACTTCCGGCGGTGCCGGTCCCCATGAAGCTCATCACGTCCGGAGGGAACTCCAGACGAGCCGATGTGTAGTCATGGTGCATCACTCCGGCGAACACGCCGGTACGACTGCCGCGCAGCGAGACCGGATCGATCCCGGTCCGCTCGATCGCCTCCCACGACACCTCAAGCAGCAACCGCTGCTGCGGATCCATCGCCAACGCCTCACGCGGCGAGATGCCGAAGAACCCCGGATCGAACTCCCCGGCCTCGTGCAGGAAACCACCCTCACGCACATAGCTGGTCCCCTGGCGCTCCCGATCCGGGTTGTACAACCCGTCGAGATCCCAGCCGCGGGTCGTCGGGAACGGCGAAATCCCGTCCCCGCCCTCGGCCACCAGCCGCCACAGATCCTCGGCGGAACTCACCCCGCCCGGATAGCGGCACGCCATGCCCACGATCACGATCGGGTCATCGGCCGTCGGCGGCAGCACCTGCGGCGCCGTGTCCAGGACCTCCGCCCCCGTACCCATCAGCTCGTCGAGCAGATGTTTGGCCAGCACGGTGGGGGTCGGGTAGTCGAACACCAGCGTGGCCGACAGACGCAGACCCGTCGCGGTGTTCAGCCGATTGCGCAACTCGACCGCGGTGAGACTGTCGAAGCCCAGCTCGCGGAACTCCCGCCGCACCTCCACCGCGTCCGGCGTGGCGTGCCCCAGTACCAGCGCCATCTCGATCCGCACCACATCCAGCAGGACCTCAAGGCGTTCTGCGGCACCCAGGGGAGCAAGCCGCTGCGGCAGCTTGCTCCGCACCTGCGGGGCAGCGGCCTTCGAGCGGCGTACGGCGGGGACCAGCCCGCTCAGCATCGGCGGCAGCACCTCATGCGCCCGCAATGCCGGCATGTTCAACCGGACCGCGGCCACCGCCGATTCACCGGACGCCACGGCCGCGTCGAACAACGCCATGCCCTGTGCGGGCGAGATCGGCAGCAGGCCGCTCATGTTCCACCGCTGAACGTCCACCTGCGACAACCGGCTGGTCATCCCGACGTCCTGCGACCACGGGCCCCATGCCAGCGACACCGCCGGCAATCCCGCGGCCCTCCGGTGCTGGACCAGCGCGTCCAGGAACGCGTTGGCCGCCGCGTAGTTGCCCTGCCCTGCCCCGCCGAACGTCCCCGCCACCGACGAGAACACGATGAACTCGGCCAGATCCTCGTCACGGGTGAGCTCGTGCAGATGCCAGGCGGCGTCCGCCTTCGGCCGCAACACCGTCTCCAACCGCTCCGGCGTCAGCGAGGCGATCGTCCCGTCGTCCAGCACACCGGCGGTGTGAATCACCGCGGTCAGCGGGTGCTCGGCATCCACCTGTGCCGGCAGCGCCGCGATCGCGTCCCGGTCGGCCACGTCACACGCGACGATGCTCACCTGCGCGCCCTGCGCGACCAGGTCCGTCCGCAGCTCCACCGCACCGGGAGCGTCCATACCCCGGCGGCTCACCAGCAGCAGGTGCCGTACCTCGTGCTCGGCCACCAGATGCCGGGCCAGCTGCGCGCCCAGACCGCCGGTCCCACCGGTGATCAACACCGTGCCCTCAGGGTTCCAGACCCGGGCACCGTGCTCATCCGGTGACAGCCGGGCGAGACGGGGGACCCGCGCTTCGTAATCGCGCACCGCCACCTGTTGTTCACCGCAGGCCAGCAGGACGGGCAGCGCCGACAAGGCAGTCTCCTGCTCCTCCACATCGGCCAGCAGGAAGCGGCCCGGATTTTCCGCCTCGGCACTACGGACCAGTCCCCACACGGTGGCCGCGGCCGGGTTCGACACGGCCTCGCCGGCACCGGTCGCGACCGCGCCCCGGGTAACGAACACCAGGCGCGAGTCGCTGAACCGCTCATCGGCCAGCCACTGCTGCAGCAGGCCAAGAACGCGTGTGGTCAGCGCGTGCGCCGACTCCACCACATCCGTGGAGTCAGAGACATCGATTTCGACGGTCACCAGGTCAGGCACCCTGCCGAACGGCAGCTCCAGCGAATCGAGGTCGCCGGTGAGCTCGGCCACCTCCAACCCGATCACGGCGTCCACCGGGGAGACCGTCATCGGCACGGCGATCCAATCCAGCTGGAACAGCGAGTCCCGCTCCACCCCACGGTCGTGGGAAGCCGCCACAAGCTGGTCGGCCGAGACCGGACGCAGTACCAAGGAGCGCGCCGACAGCACCGGCGCCCCGGCGGCGTCCACCGCAGTCAGCGACACCGAGTCGGCGCCGATCCTGGCCAGCCGCACGCGCAACGCCGACGCGCCTCCGGCCTGCAGGCTCACAGCGCTCCAGGAGAACGGCAACCTGCCGCCCCCCGCCGACTCCAGCCCGGCGAACGGCACCGAGTGCAGCGCGGAGTCGAGCAACGCTGGATGCATATTGAACAAACCGGCGTCAGCGACCTGCTCCGGCAGAGCGACCTCGGCGAACACCTCGCCATCCCCGCCCCGCCAGGCCGCTTTCAGGCCCTGGAACACCGGCCCATAGCCGAGCCCGCCCTCGGCAAGCCGGTCGTACAGCCCGTCCAGCTCGATCGCGGTCGCGCCCCGCGGCGGCCACACCGTGACGTCGAACCCGGCAGCCTGCCCGTGTCCCCCGGCGACCGGGCCACCGGCCTCGGCGGCAGGGCCGGTGGTCATCAGCATGCCGGTGGCGTGCCGTATCCACGGTGTGTGATCCTCAGTCTCGGCCGGGCGGGCGTAGATGCTGAGCATGTGCCTGCCTGACTCGTCCCGGGCGCCCACCGACACCTGCACCGCGACAGTGTCATCCTCACCCAGCACCAGCGGCGCGGCCAGCGTCAGCTCCTCGACCAGGTCGCAGCCGACCTGGTCACCGGCCCGGATCGCCAGCTCCAGGAACCCGGTGCCGGGGAACACCACCATCCCGCCCACGACGTGATCGGCCAGCCACGGATGCGACCGCACGGACAACCGGCCGGTCAGCAGCACACCGTCGGAGTCGGCCAAGTCAACGGAAGCGCTCAGCAGTGGATGCTCCGCCGCGGCCAAGCCCAGAGTGCGGGCATCCCCGATCCGCTTGCCGGCCGGCCAGAACGGCTGACGCTGGAAGGCGTAGGTCGGCAGCTCCACCCGCCGCCCACCCGGCAACACCGCACGCCAGTCGAGCGCTACCCCGTGCACATGCAGCTCGGCCAGCGCCGCCATGACCGCCGCCTGCTCGTCACGATCCCTGCGCAGCACCGACACCAGCACCGCATCTGAATCCGCGTACGCATCCGTCCCAAGTGAACGAGCGTCCGAACCCCGCGAGTCCGAGTCGGCGAGCGCGGTGAGGGTGT
>NZ_JBEXGU010000146.1:0-23921 GCF_040607515.1 Streptosporangium sp. NPDC005286
CGGCGCTCACCCCGGAGCAGGGCGTCGCGCTGTTCGACGCGGCCGTCTGCTCGGGTGAGCCGGCCGTGGCCCCGGTCCGGCTCGACCTGGCGGCGCTGCGGGCGCATGGCGAGGTGCCGCATCTGCTGCGCGGGCTGGTGCGGGACCTGCGCCGGTCGGCGGCGTCGATGGCCGCGGCCGGTGGCGGCACACTGGTCCGGCGGCTGGCCGGCCTGGAACGCGCCGACCGTGCCCGGGTCCTGGTGGACCTGGTGCGGGCCGAGGTGGCGCTGGTGCTGGGGCATGCCTCGCCGAAGACCGTGGACGTCCGGCGGGAGTTCCGCGAGCTGGGCTTCGATTCGCTGACCGCGGTGGAGTTGCGCAACCGGCTGAACGCGGCGACGGGGTTGCGCCTGCCGGCCACGCTGGTGTTCGACCATCCCACGCCCACCGTACTGGCGGAGTTCCTGCTGGACGAGGTGCTGGGCGAGCAGGACGACGCGGCCGTTCCGGCCACGATCGCGCCGGCCGCCGACGAC
Organism: Streptosporangium sp. NPDC005286; assembly: GCF_040607515.1. Lineage (NCBI taxonomy): Bacteria > Bacillati > Actinomycetota > Actinomycetes > Streptosporangiales > Streptosporangiaceae > Streptosporangium > Streptosporangium sp. NPDC005286. The sequence goes on from NZ_JBEXGU010000146.1 coordinate 519, forward strand.
CCGATCGTGATCGTCGGGATGAGCTGCCGTTACCCGGGTGGCGTCGCCTCACCGGAGGACCTGTGGCGGCTGGTGGTCGAGGGCCGTGACGCGATCACGGGATTTCCGGTCAATCGTGGCTGGGACCTGGACGCGCTCTACCATCCGGACGCCGACCACGCGGGCAGCTCGTACACCAGACAGGGCGGTTTCCTGCACGACGCGGCGGAGTTCGACGCGGACTTCTTCGGGATGAGCCCGCGGGAGGCCCTGGCGACGGACACGCAGCAGCGACTTCTGCTGGAGACCTCGTGGGAAGCCGTCGAGCGGGCCGGAATCGACCCGGTCACACTCCGGGGCAGCCGGACGGGCGTGTTCGCCGGGGTGATGTACACCGACTACAGCGGGATGCTGGGCGCGGGCGAGTTCGAGGGCTACCGGGGCACCGGGACCGCCGCGAGCGTCGTCTCCGGCCGGGTGTCCTACACCCTGGGCCTGGAGGGCCCGGCCGTGACGGTCGACACGGCCTGCTCGTCCTCGCTGGTCGCGGTGCATCTGGCGGCACAGGCGCTGGTCTCGGGAGAATGCACGCTCGCGCTGGCCGGCGGTGTGACCGTGATGGCCACACCCGGACCGTTCGTGGAGTTCTCCCGGCAGCGGGGGCTGTCCGCGGACGGGCGATGCAAGTCGTTCGCGGACGGCGCGGACGGTGTGAGCTGGGCCGAGGGCGTCGGGGTGCTGGTGCTGGAGCGCCTGTCGGACGCCCGGCGCAACGGTCACGACGTGCTGGCGGTGCTGCGGGGCTCGGCGATCAACCAGGACGGTGCGTCCAACGGGCTGACCGCGCCGAACGGCCCCTCCCAGCGGAGGGTGATCCGCCAGGCGCTGGCCGGAGCGGGTCTGTCCCCGGCCGAGGTGGACGTGGTGGAGGGGCACGGGACCGGGACCACCCTGGGTGATCCGATCGAGGCGCAGGCGCTGCTGGCCGCCTACGGCCAGGACCGGCCCAAGGACCGCCCGCTGCTGCTCGGGTCGATCAAGTCGAACATCGGCCATACGCAGGCGGCGGCGGGTGTCGCGGGCGTGATCAAGATGATCATGGGCATGCGGCACGGCATCGTGCCCAAGACCCTGCACGTCGACGCGCCGTCCTCGCACGTGGACTGGACCGCGGGCGCGGTGGAGCTGCTGACCGAGGCGCGGGAGTGGCCGGAGACGGGCCACCCGCGCCGGGCCGCCGTGTCGTCGTTCGGCTTCAGCGGCACCAACGCTCACCTCATCATCGAACAGGACACCGTCGAGCGGGCTCCGTCGGCCGAGGGGGCGGCACCCTCGGCCGACAGGCCGCCGATGGCGGGCCTGCCACTGCCGCTGCCGATCTCGGGCAGGACCGAGCAGGCGGTGCGGGAGCAGGCCGCGCGGCTGCTGTCCCACCTGGAGGGCCGTCCCGAGACGAGGCCGGCCGACGTCGCGTTCTCGCTGGTGACCACCCGTTCCCCTTTCGAGCACCGGGCCGCCGTGCTGGCCGAGGACCATGCCGGAGCGCTGGCCGGGTTGCGCGCGCTGGCCGGCGGCCGGGCCGCGCCGGGAGTCGTACGCGGCCAGGCCGGGTACGACCAGAAGCCGGCGTTCCTGTTCACCGGCCAGGGTGCTCAGCGCGTGGGCATGGGCCTGGAGACCTACGAGCGGTTCCCGGTGTTCGCCGAGGCCCTTGAAGGCGTGCTCGCGGCGCTGGCCCCCCAGATGGCCTCCTACCTGGACCGTCCGCTGCGGGAGGCACTGTTCTTCGACGCAGAGCTGCTCGACCGTACGGTGTACACGCAGCCGGCGCTGTTCGCCCTGGAGGTCGCGCTGTACCGGCTGGTGGAGTCGTGGGGCGTGCGCCCGGCCGCGCTGGCGGGGCACTCGATCGGGGAGCTCACCGCGGCGCACGTCGCCGGGGTGCTGACGCTGGAGGACGCCTGCGCGCTGGTGGCCGCACGGGGCCGATTGATGCAGGCGCTCCCGGCCGGCGGTGCGATGGTGGCGATCCAGGCCGGCGAGGAGGAGATCCTGGAGTCGCTGGCCGGGCGCGAGGGCGAGGTGTCCGTCGCGGCGGTCAACGGCCCGGCATCGGTGGTGATCGCCGGGGTCGAGGCCGCGGTGCTGGAGGTCGCCGCCGGGTGGGCCGCCCGGGAGCGCAGGACCAAGCGGCTGCGGGTGTCGCACGCGTTCCACTCTCCGCTGATGGAGCCGATGCTCGCGGAGTTCCAGGCGGTCGCCGAGACGGTGTCGTACGCACCCCCGCAGATCCCGGTGATCTCCAACGTGACCGGAGGGTTCGCCACGGACGAACTGTGCTCACCGGCCTACTGGGTGCGGCACGTGCGGGAGACGGTCCGGTTCTGCGACGGCGTGCGGGAGCTGCACGGGGCGGGTGTGACCACGTTCCTGGAGATCGGGCCGGACGGCGTGCTGACCGCGATGGCCCAGGACGCCCTTCCCGCGGAGGCGGATGCGCTGCTGCTGCCCGTGCTGCGCGGCGACCGCGACGAGAGCGCCGCCCTCATGACCGCGCTGGCCGAGCTGCATGTGAACGGCGTACGCGTCGACTGGCCGACCCTGCTCCGCGGGGCCCGCCGGGTGGACCTGCCGACGTACGCGTTCCAGCACGAGTCGTTCTGGCCGGAGCCGCCGTCGGCCGTGAACGACGCGGCCGCCGATCCGGCGGACGCGCGGCTCTGGGACGCGGTCGGGCGCGGCGACGCCGGGGACGTGGCCGCGATCCTTGGCCTGCGCGACGAGCACTCCTCCTCGCTGGACACCCTGCTCCCGGCCCTGTCGTCGTGGCGACGGAGCCGGAGCGAGGCGTCGGCGCTCGACTCCTGGCGCTACCGGGTGGAGTGGAAGCCCCGCCGTACGCCCCCTCTCACCATGCTGGAGGGCACCTGGCTGGTGGTGACCGCCGACGGGATCCCGGATGGCGACGTGGTCGCCGCGCTGGACGGTCACGGGGCGCGAGTGGGGCGGCTCGTGCTGGAGGGGACGGACGCCGACCGTACGTCGCTCGCGGCCCGGCTCCGGGAGATGGACGAGATCTCCGGTGTGGTGTCGATGCTCGCACTGACGGAGGCGCCCGTCGCGGACGGCGGGGCGGTACCGAGCGGTCTCGTGCTCACGGTCGCGCTCCTGCGGGCGCTCGGCGACGCGGAGATCGACGCGCCGCTGTGGTGCGTCACCCGTGGCGCGGTGTCCGCGGCTCCCGGCGACCGGGTGACACGTCCGGTCCAGGCGCAGGTATGGGGTATGGGCCGGGTCGCCGCCCTGGAGCATTCGAAGCGGTGGGGCGGCCTGGTCGACCTGCCCGAGGTCGTCGACGGGCGTGCCGCCCAGGGGCTGGCGAGCGTGCTGGCGGGCCTGGACGGCGAGGACCAGGTGGCGGTCCGGGCGTCGGGCGTGTTCGGCCGGCGGCTGCGGCGTCACCCGGCCGCGCCCGACCCGGTCGGCGGTGGTACCGCGTTGAGTTCCGGCGGGACGGTGCTGATCACCGGCGGGACCGGCGCCCTGGGCGCGGCCACCGCGCGGTGGCTGGTACGCGGCGGCGTCACGCACCTGGTGCTGACCAGCCGGCGCGGCATGGACGCCCCCGGGGCGGCGGAGCTGCGCGACGAGCTGCTCGCGCTGGGGGCCGAGGTGAGCGTCGTCGCCTGCGACGTGGCCGATCGCGACGCGCTGGCCGCCGTGCTGGCCACGATCCCGGCCGAGCACCCGCTCACCGGGGTCGTCCACGCGGCCGGGGTGGGGGAGGCCGTCGCGCCCCTTGAGCAGGCGGACGCCGCCACCCTCGCCGAGGTGATGACGGCGAAGGTGGCCGGCGCCGCCAACCTGGACGGCCTGCTCGGAGATCGCGAGCTCGACTTCTTCGTGCTGTTCTCCTCGATCGCCGGGGTGTGGGGCAGCGCGGGGCAGGGCGCCTACGCGGCGGCCAACGCCTACCTCGACGCGCTGGCCGAGCACCGGCGTGCGCGCGGTCTCGCCACGACGTCGGTGGCCTGGGGTGCGTGGGCCGAAGCCGGCATGGCCGCGACCGAGAACATGGCCGACTACCTGCTCAGGCGCGGGCTGGCCTTCCTGCCGCCCGATCTCGCCATCGGCGAGCTGAGCCGGGCGGCCGGCGGCCGGGACGCGGTGGTGACGGTCGCCGACGTCGACTGGGACCGGTTCTATCCGATCTTCACCTCGACCCGGCCCAGCCACCTGTTCGGCGAGCTCGCGGAGGTCAGGGCACAGCACGAGAGCGAGAACGGGGCAGGGGCCTCCGGCGACCCGGAATTCGTCGCGCGGCTGCGGCACCTGACCGAGAAGGAGCAGCGGCGCAGGCTGCTGGATCTGGTGCGCGCCGAGGTGGCGGCCGTGCTGCGGCACGCCTCAGCCGAGGTGGTCTCCGAGCGGCGTGCCTTCCGCGAGCTGGGTTTCGACTCGCTGACCGCGGTGGAGCTGAGAAAGCGGCTGGTCGCGGTGACCAGCCTGGCGTTGCCGAGCACGCTGGTGTTCGATCACCCGAACCCGGCCGCACTGGTGGAGTTCCTGCGGTCGCAGGTCGTGGGCTCGGCGGGCGAGGTGGGCGCGGACGCCGGAGCTCCGGTCGCCGCCCACGCCGACGAACCGATCGCGATCATCGGGATGGCCTGCCGGTTCCCCGGCGGCGTCGGCTCTCCCGAACAGCTGTGGGAACTGGTGACCGACGGGGTCGACGCGATCTCTGGATTCCCCGCCGACCGGGGCTGGGACGCGGAAGGGCTCTACGACCCCGACCCCGATCACTCCGGCACGACGTACTCGGTCGAAGGGGGGTTCCTCCACGACGCCGGCGACTTCGACCCCGGGTTCTTCGGGATCTCACCGCGCGAGGCGCTGACCATGGACCCGCAGCAGCGGCTGCTGCTGGAGACCGCGTGGGAGGCCATCGAGCGGGCCGGGATCGATCCCTTCGCGCTGCGCGGCCACTCGACCGGCACGTTCATCGGCTCCAGCTACCAGGAGTACGGTTCGGACGCCGCCGACGCCGAGGGACACCAGGTCACCGGCACCATCCCGAGCGTGCTGTCCGGCCGGGTGTCGTACGTACTCGGCCTGGAAGGGCCCGCGGTCACGGTCGACACGGCCTGCTCGTCGTCGCTGGTGGCGCTGCACCTGGCCTGCCAGTCGCTGCGTAACGGTGAGAGCTCGCTCGCCCTGGCGGGCGGCGTGACGGTGATGACCACCCCGGCCGCCTTCGTGGCGTTCAGCCGCCAGCGGGCCCTGGCCGCCGACGGCCGGTGCAAGGCGTTCTCCGACGCGGCCGACGGGATGAGCCTGGCGGAAGGGGTCGGCCTGCTCCTGGTGGAGCGGCTGTCCGACGCGCGGCGCAACGGCCACCCGATCCTTGCGGTGGTGCGCGGTTCGGCGGTGAACCAGGACGGCGCGTCCAACGGGCTGACCGCGCCCAACGGTCCCTCCCAGCAGCGGGTGATCCGGAAGGCCCTGGTAGGTGCGCGGCTGTCCCCGGCCGAGGTGGACGCGATCGACGCGCACGGCACGGGTACGGGCCTGGGCGACCCCATCGAGGTCCAAGCCCTCCTTGCCACGTACGGGCAGGGCCGGGAGCGCCCGCTCCTGCTCGGGTCGGTCAAGTCGAACATCGGCCACACACAGTCCGCGGCGGGCGTAGCCAGCGTGATCAAGATGGTCATGGCGATGCGGCACGGGGTGCTGCCCAAGACGTTGCACGTGGGCACGCCGTCGTCCCACGTGGACTGGATGGCGGGCGCGGTCGAGCCGCTGACCGAGGCCATGCCGTGGCCGGAGACCGGACGGCCGCGCCGGGCCGCGGTGTCCTCCTTCGGGATCAGCGGCACGAACGCCCACGCGATCCTCGAACAGGCGCCGGATGCGGAGGAACCGGCCGGCGACGTCGTGCTCGCAGGTCCCAGCGCCGATGCCGCCGCTTCCGATCGTGATCACGCTCCCGGTGCGGTGCCGTGGGTGGTGTCGGGCCGGACGGCGGAGGCGCTGCGCGCACAGGCGCGGCGGCTGGCCTCGCACGTGGCCGACCTCGGTGAGCCCGATCCGGCCGTCGTGGGCTTCTCGCTGGTGACGTCGAGGTCGGCGTTCGAGCACCGCGCGGTCGTGGTGGGCGGTGACCGCGACGCGCTCTCCGCCGCGGTGCGGGCGGTGGCCGCGGGCGAGTCCGCGCCGGGCGCGACCCAGGGAGTGGCGGACGTCGAGGGCAAGACGGTCTTCGTGTTCCCGGGGCAGGGCGCGCAGTGGGCCGGTATGGGCGCCCTGCTGCTGGAGCAGTCCCCCGTGTTCGCCGAGCGTATCGCCGAGTGCGGCCTGGCCTTGAGCCGGCATGTCGACTGGTCGCTGATCGACGTGCTGCGCCAGGTGGAGGGCGCGCCGTCGCTGGACCGGGTGGATGTCGTGCAGCCGGTGTCGTTCGCGGTGATGGTCTCGCTGGCGGCGATGTGGCGTGCTCACGGGGTGGAGCCCGACGCGGTGATCGGGCACTCCCAGGGTGAGATCGCCGCCGCCTGCGTGGCGGGCGCGCTGTCTCTGGACGACGCCGCGCAGGTGGTGGCGGTGCGCAGCCAGGCCATCGCACGGCGGCTGGCCGGCGCCGGAGGGATGATGTCGGTCTCGCTCCCGGTGCCGGACATCGAGGAGAGGCTGCGCCCCTGGGGTGAGCGGATCTCGATCGCGGCGGTCAACGGGCCGCGTTCGGTCGTGGTGTGCGGCGACCCCGACGCGCTCGATGAGCTGTCGCGGCGGTTGACCGAGGAGGGCGTGCGGGCCCGGCGGGTCGCGGTCGACTACGCGTCGCACTCGGCCCATGTCGAGCGGCTCCAGGAGGAGCTGCCGCAGGCCCTGTCGGCGATCCGGCCGCAGCGGGCCGAGGTGCCGTTCCTGTCCACGGTGACCGAGGACTGGCTGGACGGCACGGAGCTGGACGCGGACTACTGGTACCGCAACCTACGGCGGGCCGTCCGGTTCGAACCCGCTGTGCGGTGCCTGCTGGCCGCTGGGTACCGGGCGTTCATCGAGGTCAGCCCGCACCCGGTGCTGACCGGTGCGATCCAGGAGACGGCCGAGGAGGCGGGTGGGACCACGGCGGGCACGGTGGTCGCCGGGACTCTGCGCCGCGACCAGGGCGGCGCGGAGCGCTTCCTGACCTCCCTGGCGGAGGTGTTCGTGCGCGGCGTGCCGATCGACTGGCGAGCGGCCTTCGACGGCACGGGCGCCCGCCGGGTGGAGCTGCCGACGTACGCCTTCCAGCGGGAGCGGTTCTGGATACGGCGCGCCGAGGCGCGGACGACCGGCGCGGCGGACCCGGCGGACGAGCGGTTCTGGGCGGCGGTGGAGCGGGAGGACCTCGACTCGCTGGCTTCGGGACTGGACGTGGGCACGGGGGCACTGGCCGCGGTGGTACCCGCGCTGTCCTCTTGGCGTCGCCGGCAACGGGCCCGGTCCACCGTGGACTCCTGGCGCTACCGCGTCGCGTGGCGGCCGATGACCGGCCTCGCCGCCACCCCCCTGTCGGGCACGTGGCTGCTCGTCACCCCAGAGGGCCTCACGGGCGATGACGTCGCCGACGCGCTGACCATGCACGGCGCGCGGGTCCGCAGGGTCGTGCTCGACGAGTCGTGCACGGACCGCGTTCTGCTGGCGCGCGTGCTGACCGGCGTGCCGGCCGGTGCGCCGGGCGATGCCGGGGCACCGGGCACCGGGGTGGACGCCTCGCTCGACGAGGGGGAGCACGTCTCCGGCGTGGTGTCCCTGCTGGCCCTGGCCGAACAGCCCACCGATCGATACCCGGAACTGGCCACCGGTCTGGCGCTGACCGTCGCGCTCGTGCAGGCCCTGGGCGACGCGGACATCGACGCGCCGCTGTGGTGCCTCACCCGTGGTGCGGTCTCCACCGGCCGGTCGGATCCGGTGACCAACCCCGTCCAGGCGCAGGTCCACGGCGTGGGCTGGACGGCCGCGCTGGAGCACCCGCGGCGGTGGGGCGGCCTGGTCGATCTGCCCGGGACGCTCGACCAGCGCGCGGCGCGGCGCCTGGCGAGCGTCCTCGCGGGCGGCAGCGGCGAGGACCAGCTCGCGATCCGGCCCTCCGGCCTGTTCACCCGACGGGTGGTGCCGGCGCCCGTATCGGCAGTGGACCGGGAGCCGGCGCGCAGGTGGACGCCGCACGGGACCACCCTGGTGACCGGCGGCACCGGAACGCTCGCCCCGCACCTGGCCCGCTGGCTCGCCGCCGAGGGGGCCGAGCAGGTGGTGCTGACCAGCCGCCGTGGCATGGACGCTCCCGGCGCGGCCGAGCTGCTGGCCGAGCTGGCCGAGCTCGGCACGACCGCCACGATGGCGGCGTGTGACGTGTCCGATCGCGACTCCGTCGCCGGCCTGCTCGCGCGGTTGCGGGCGGAGGGCCACGTCGTCCGTACGGTGGTGCACGCCGCCGCCTCCATCGAGCTGCACACCCTGCAGGACACCACCATCGAGGCGTTCGCCGAGGTGGTGCGGGCCAAGGTCGTCGGCGCCCGGCATCTGGACGAGCTGCTGGACGCGGACGAGCTCGACGCCTTCGTGCTGTTCTCCTCGACGGCGGGGATGTGGGGCAGCGGGCGGCACGCGGCGTACGTGGCGGGCAACGCCTTCCTCGGCGCGCTGGCGGAGAACCGGCGTGCCCGGGGGTTGCCGGCCACGTCGATCTCCTGGGGCATCTGGTCGGACGACCGCGATCTCGGGCGGGTCGATCCCGAGCAGATCCGGCGCAGCGGGCTCGTGTTCATGGAGCCGGACCTGGCGCTCGAAGGGTTCCGGCAGGCGCTGGCCGGCGAGGAGACCGCGCCGGCGATCGCCGACATCGACTGGGAGCGGTACTTCCCGGTCTTCACCTCCGTGCGGCCGAGCCGGTTGTTCAGCGAGGTGCCCGCCGTACGGCGGCTGGCCGAAATCGCCGAGCGGCCGGCCGTCGCGGCGAGCGATGGGGAATTCGTCACCCGGCTGCGCGGGCTGCCGACGTCCGAGCGGGACCGCCTGCTGCTGGAACTGGTGCGCGCCCAGGCGGCGACCGCGCTGGGCCACTCCTCAGCAGACGCCGTCGCCGAGCGGCAGGCGTTCCGCGACATGGGCTTCGACTCGGTGACCGCGGTCGATCTGCGCAACCGGCTGGCCAGTGCGACGGGCCTGACGCTGCCCAGCACGCTGGTGTTCGACCACCCGAACCTGGAGGCGCTGGCGGAGTTCCTGCGCGCCGAGATCGCCGGGACGCAGGCCGGATCGGCGGCCGTGGCCGGCCCGGTGCGGGCCGCCTCGGACGAGCCGATCGCGATCATCGGGATGGCCTGCCGCTACCCGGGCGGGGTCCGGTCGCCGGAGCAGCTGTGGCAGATCGTGCTCGACGGCGTCGACGCCATCTCCGAGTTCCCCGGGGACCGTGGCTGGGACGTCGAGGGACTTTACCACCCCGATCCGGAGCGTACCGGCAAGACGTACTCGACCCAGGGCGGCTTCCTCCACGACGCGCCGGAGTTCGACGCCGACTTCTTCGGGATCTCGCCGCGTGAGGCGCTGGCGATGGATCCGCAGCATCGGCTGGTGCTGGAGACGGCGTGGGAGACCGTCGAACGGGCCGGGATCGCCCCCTCGGCGCTGCGTGGCAGCCTGACCGGCACCTTCATCGGTTCCAGCTACGCGGACTACAGCGCGGCGATGACCGGGCAGGGGGAGGGCCTGGAAGGTCACCTGGTCACCGGCACCGTGCCGAGCGTGCTGTCCGGCCGGGTGTCGTACCTGTTCGGGCTGGAGGGCCCGGCCGTCACGCTGGACACGGCGTGCTCGTCATCGCTGGTGGCGCTGCACATGGCCTGCCGGTCGCTGCGTGACGGCGAGAGCTCACTGGCACTGGCCGGTGGGGTGACCGTGATGTCCACCCCCGATGCCTTCATCGGGTTCAGCCGGCAGCGGGCCATGGCCCCCGACGGCCGGTGCAAGGCGTACTCCGACTCGGCGGACGGGATGTGCCTGGCCGAGGGCGTCGGCCTGCTGCTGGTGGAGCGGCTGTCCGACGCCGAGCGCAACGGGCACCCGATTCTCGCGGTCATCCGCGGGTCGGCGATCAACCAGGACGGCGCCTCCAACGGGCTCACCGCGCCCAACGGCCCGTCGCAGCAGCGGGTGATCACGCAGGCGCTGGCCAACGCCGGGGTGTCGCCGGCGGAGGTCGACGTCGTCGAGGGCCACGGAACAGGGACGGCGCTGGGCGACCCGATCGAGGCGCACGCGCTGCTCGCGACCTACGGCCAGGACCGGGACGCGGACCGTCCGCTGCTGCTGGGGTCGGTCAAGTCCAACATCGGGCACACCCAGATGGCGTCCGGTGTGGCCGGCGTGATCAAGATGGTCATGGCGATGCGGCACGGCCTGCTGCCCAGGACGCTGCACGTGGACGAGCCGTCGTCGCACGTGGACTGGTCCAGCGGTGCCATCGAGCTGCTCACCGAGCCGAGGGAGTGGGTGCGCGCCGGGCACCCGCGCCGGGCCGCGGTGTCGTCGTTCGGACTCAGCGGCACCAACGCCCACGCGGTGCTCGAAGAGGCGCCGCCCGCCGCCGCCCGGGTCCGGGAGGCCGAGCCCGTCGTCGTTCTCGTGCTGGTGTCGGGCAAGAACGAGCAGGCCCTGCGCTACCAGGCGGGGCGGCTGCTGTCCCTGCTGGAGGAGTCGCCCGGTCTGCACCCCACAGACGTCGCCTTCTCCCTGGCGACCTCGCGGTCGCACCTTGACCAACGCGCGGTGCTGGTCGGGCGGGAGCGCCAGGAGATCATCGACGGGTTGCGGGCGCTGGCCGAAGAGCCGCTGGACGGTGCCGTCGCTCCGGGGGCCGTCGTCCACGGCACCGCCGTCCGCGGTTCCCTGGCCTTCATGTTCACCGGCCAGGGCGGCCAGCGCGCGGAAATGGGCCGCGAGCTGTACGGTCGCTTCCCGGCGTTCGCGGACGCGCTCGACGAGGTGCTGTCCCACCTGGACGCGGATCTGGATCGCCCGCTGCGCGAGGTGCTGTTCGCCCCGGCGGGTACGGCGGAGGCCGCCCTGCTGGACGAGACCGGCTACACCCAGCCGGCGCTGTTCGCCTTCGAGGTGGCCCTGTTCCGGCTGCTCGAATCGTGGGGCATCAGGCCCGACTACCTCACGGGCCACTCGGTGGGGGAGATCGCCGCGGCGCACGTCGCCGGAGTGCTGTCGCTGCCGGACGCGTGCACCCTGGTGGCGGCCCGCGCCCGCCTGATGCAGGCGCTGCCCGCCGGTGGGGCGATGGTCGCGCTGGAGGCCCGCGAGGAGGAGGTGCTCCCGCTGCTGGCCGGGCACGAGCATCAGGTCTCGATCGCGGCGGTCAACGGCCCGGAGTCGCTGGTCGTCGCCGGCGAGGAGGAGGCCGTCCTGAAGATCGCGGCGCGGCTCGCCGCCGAAGGACGCAGGACCAGGCGGCTCCAGGTCTCCCACGCGTTCCACTCCCCGCGGATGGAGGCCATGCTCGACGACTTCGGCCGGGTCGCGCGAGGCCTGTCGTACGCGCCCCCGGAGATCCCGGTCGTCTCGAACGTGACGGGCGAGGCGGCGACCGCGGAGCAGCTCTGCTCCCCCGAATACTGGGTGGCGCACATCCGCCGACCGGTCCGCTTCGCGGACGGCGTGCGGTGGCTGGCCGAGCAGGGCGTCGGCACCTTCCTCGAACTCGGCCCCGACGCCGTTCTCACGGCCCTCGCCGCCGACTGCCTCACCGACCGGCCCGGCGTGCATCCGATCCCGGTGTCGCGCCGGGATCGTGCCGAGGAGCAGGCCATCACCACCGCGGTGGCCCGGCTGCACGTCCATGGCTTCGCCGTGGACTGGCGAGGGTTCTTCGCCGGCACCGGCGCCGAGACGGTCGACCTGCCGACCTACACCTTCCAGCGCCGGCGGTTCTGGCCGGACACCGCGGCGGCCGCCGCACTCGCGCCCGGTGGCACGGCGGACGCCGGCTTCTGGGACGCGGTCGAGCGCGGCGACGTGGCGGCGCTGTCGGAGGGGCTGGACGTCGACGGTGACGCGCTGGAGGCGTTGCTCCCGGCGCTGTCCTCGTGGCGCCGCGACCGCCGGGAGCGCTCCGCCGTGGACGGCTGGCGGTATCGGACCGTCTGGAAGCCGCTGTCCTCCTCGACGGCCACGCCCTCCGCGAGGGTACGGGGCCGGTTGCTCGTGGTGGTCCCGGTGCGGCCGGTGGGTGAGGAGTGGGTGACCTCGCTGGCGGGCGCGCTGGGCGCGGAGACCGACTGGATCGAGGTCGGTGAGCCCGACCGGGCGGCACTGGCCGAGCGCCTGCGGGAGCTGTGTTCCGACGGCTCCAGGCCCGCCGCGGTCGTGTCGCTGCTGGCACTGGACGAGCACGACCTCGCCGGGTATCCAGGGGTTCCGGCCGGTCTCGCGCTGACGGTCGCGCTGGCGCAGGCGCTCGGTGACGCCGGGGCCGACGCACCCCTGTGGTGCGTGACCCGTGGTGCGGTGTCGGTGGGGCGTTCGGAACAGGTGTCCAGGCCGGTGCAGGCCGCTGTGTGGGGTCTCGGCCGGACCGCGGCGCTGGAGCAGCCGAGGCTGTGGGGCGGGCTGGTGGATCTGCCGGAGACCCTCGACCCGGTTACCGTCTCCCGCCTGGTCGGCGTGCTGTCCGATGCTCAGGGGCACGGCGTGCAGGGCGAGGACCAGCTCGCCGTACGTCGCTCCGGGGTGTTCGGCCGACGCCTGGTGCGCGCTCCGCTCGGCGAGAAGCCCGCCGAGCGGGAGGCCGCCCCGCTGGGCGCCGCGCGGATCGCCGCGGGCACCGTGCTGATCACGGGAGGCACGGGAGGACTGGGGGCCCGCCTCGCGCGCTGGGCGGCCGGCGCCGGTGCCGCGCATGTCCTGCTGGTCGGCCGCCGCGGGCCGGACGCTCCGGGCGCGACCGAACTGCGGGACGAGCTGGCCGGCCTCGGCGCCCAGGTCAGCGTCGTGGCCTGCGACGTCGCCGATCGCGACGCCCTGGCCGCCGTGCTGGCTCAGATCCCGCGGGAACGGCCGCTGACCGCGGTCTTCCACGCGGCGGGAGTGGTCGACGACGGGGTGCTGGACGGAATGACGCCGGAGCACCTCTCCTCGGTCCTGCGGGCGAAGGCCGTCGCCGCGCTCAACCTGCACGAACTGACCGAGCGGCTGGACCTGCCGGCGTTCGTGCTGTTCTCGTCCACGGCCGCGACCTTCGGCGCCGCGGGCCAGGCCAACTACGCGGCCGCCAACGCCGTGCTCGACGCGCTGGCGGAGCACCGGCGCGGGCTGGGCCTCCCGGCGACGTCGATCGCCTGGGGGCCGTGGGCCGGGGCCGGCATGGCGGCGGACGGCGCCGTGGTGGAGAGCAGGATGCGCCGGGTCGGCCTGGAGATGATGCCTCCGGACCTGGCGATCCGCGCGTTGCGGCAGGCGATCGAGCACGAGGACACGACGCTGACCGTCGTCGACGTCGACTGGCCTCGCTTCGTCGCCGCCTTCGCCGCGATCCGGCGCTATCCGCTGGTGAGCGACCTGCCTGAGGTGACCGCGGCCGCCGGGGCGACGGAGGGCGGGACGGATGGGGCCGTCACGACGGAGCGGGCGTTCCGGCGGTGGCTGGCCGACCTGCCCGTCGCCGAGCGGAGCCGGGCCGTACTGGACCTGCTGCGCGGCCGGGTGGCCGCGGTACTCGGCCACGCCGAGGTGGACGGCGTCGCGCCGGACCGCCCGTTCAAGGATCTGGGGTTCGACTCGCTGACCACCGTCGAACTGCGCAACGCGCTGGCGGCGACGACGGGGCTGATCCTGCCCGCGACGCTGGTGTACGACTATCCCACCCCCAGCGCGCTGGCGGATTTCCTGCTGGCCGAACTGCTCGGCTCGATGCCGCACGAGGAGTCGTGGCCCGGATCGCAGGCCGTGACGGCACGCGCCGCCGACGACGACCCCATCGTGATCGTCGGCATGAGCTGCCGGTTCCCCGGTGGGGTGAGCTCCCCCGAGGAGCTGTGGCGGCTGCTGATGGACGGGGGAGAGGGCATCTCCTCGTTCCCCGACGATCGGGGATGGGACCTGGAGGCGCTCGTCGGAGGGATGTCGGCCACGAGCGTCGGCGGCTTCCTGCGGGACGCGACCGAGTTCGACGCCGAGTTCTTCGGCATCTCACCGCGTGAGGCGCTGGCGATGGACCCGCAGCAGCGCCTGGTGCTCGAAGCCGCCTGGGAGGCGCTGGAGCGGGCCGGCATCGATCCCCTCGACCTGCGGGGCAGCGACGGCGGCGTCTTCGTGGGCACCAACGGCCAGGACTACGTCGGCCTGCTCAAGAGTTCCGGCGCGGACGTGCAGGGGCACGTGGCCACCGGCACCACGGCGAGTGTCATGTCAGGACGACTGTCCTACACGCTGGGGCTGGAGGGGCCCGCGATCACCGTCGACACCGCGTGCTCGTCCTCCCTGGTCGCCCTCCACTGGGCCGCGCAGGCCCTGCGCGGCGGCGAGTGCTCGCTGGCGCTGGTGGGCGGTGTCTCGGTGATGTCGAGCCCGGACTCGTTCGTCGAGTTCAGCGTCCAGGGTGGTCTGGCCCCCGACGGGCGGTGCAAGGCGTTCTCCGACTCGGCTGACGGCACCGGCTGGTCGGAAGGCGTCGGCGTGCTCGTGCTGACACGCCTGTCGGACGCGCGGCGGGGCGGTCATCCGATCCTCGCCGTGGTACGCGGGTCGGCGGTGAACCAGGACGGCGCGTCGAACGGGTTGACCGCGCCGAACGGCCCGTCGCAGCAGCGGGTGATCCGGCAGGCACTGGCCGCGGCGGGGCTGTCCCCGGCCGAGGTCGACGCGGCCGAGGCGCACGGCACCGGCACGGCGCTGGGCGACCCGATCGAGGCGCAGGCCCTGCTGGCGACATACGGCCAGGAGCGGGATCGCCCGCTCCTGCTGGGGTCGATCAAGTCCAATCTCGGCCACACGCAGGCGGCGGCGGGTGTCGCCGGTGTGATCAAGATGGTGCTGGCCATGCGGCACGGCATGCTGCCCAGGACGTTGCACGTCGAGGTACCGGCGTCGCACGTGGACTGGTCGTCCGGGGCCGTCGAGCTGCTGACCGAGCCGCAGCGGTGGACGCGGAAGGGGCGACCGCTGCGGGCCGGCGTCTCCGCCTTCGGGATCAGCGGCACCAACGCCCACGTCATCCTGGAGCAGGCACCCCTGGACGAGCTGTCCCCCGAGCCGCCCGGCGAGCGGAGGGTTCCCGCGGTCGTGCCGTGGGTCGTCTCCGGCCGGACCCGGGAGGCGCTGCGGGCCCAGCTCGATCAGGTACCGGCCGCCGACCGCGACCTCGATCCGGTGGACGTCGGCTACTCGCTGGCGAGCCGGTCGATGTTCCGGCACCGCGCGGTGCTGCTGGCCACCGCCGACGGAGTGTCGGAGATCGCGCGTGGCGAGGCCACCGCCGTCGCGGGCAGGTCGGCGATGCTGTTCGCCGGGCAGGGCTCCCAGCGCCCCGGCATGGGCCGGGAGTTGTACGCCAGGTTCCCGGTGTTCGCGCAGGCACTGGACGCGGTGCTCGCGCAGCTCGACGTCGAGCTGGACCGCCCGCTGCGGACGATCCTGTTCGCCGAGGCGGGCTCGCCCGAGGCCGAGCGGCTTGACCAGACCCAGTGGACGCAGCCCGCGCTGTTCGCGATCGAGGTGGCTCTGTTCCGCCTGGCGGAGTCGTGGGGGCTGCGCCCGGACCTGGTGGCCGGGCACTCGATCGGCGAGATCGCCGCGGCGCACGTCGCCGGTGTGCTGACACTGGCGGACGCGTGCACCCTGGTCGCCGCCAGGGGGCGCCTGATGCAGGTGCTACCGGCCGGGGGCGCGATGGTCTCCGTACAGGCCACCGAGGACGAGGTTCTCCCGATGCTCGCCGGGCGCGAGCACGAGGTGTCGATCGCCGCGGTCAACGGACCGTCGGCGGTGGTGATCGCCGGGGTGGAGGGGCCGGTCACCGAGCTCGCCGCCCACCTCGCGGCCGAGGGCCGCAAGACCACCCGGCTGGCCGTCAGCCACGCGTTCCATTCGCCGTTGATGGACCCCATGCTGGAGGAGTTCCGCCGGGCCGTACGAGGGCTCGGGTTCTCACCGCCGGCCATCCCGCTCGTCTCCGGCCTGACCGGCGAGCCGGTCGCCGTCGAGCGGCTCTGCGCACCCGACTACTGGGTCGACCACGCTCGGCAGGCGGTCCGCTTCGCCGACTGCGTGCGCACCCTGCGCGGTTCCGGTGTGAGCACGTTCGTCGAGCTCGGCCCGGACGGCGTGCTGTCCGCGCTGACCCAGCACTGCCTGGCGGCCGACGGTACCGAGGCCGGCACCCTGGTCGTGCCGATGCTGCGTAAGGACCGCGGCGAGGAGGCGTCGGCCGTGGACGCGCTGGCCCGGCTGCACGTCCACGGGCTGCCGGTGGACTGGCGGTCCCTCTTCACCGGATGCGGCGCGCGGCGCGTCGACCTGCCCACGTACGCCTTCCAGCGCCGGAGGTACTGGCCCGAGGCCGTCGCCCCGGTCGTCGCCCCGGCGGGGGACCCGGTGGACGCCGAGTTCTGGGCCGCGATCGAGCGTGCGGACCTGACGTCCGTGGCGGCCACGCTGGATCTGGAGGCGGACTCGCTGTCAACGGTGCTGCCCGCGCTGTCATCCTGGCGCCGCTCGCGCCGCGAGCACACCCTCGTGGACTCCTGGAGCTACCGGGTGGCCTGGAAGCCCCTGGCCGCCGTGCCGTCCGCCGTCCCATCCGGGAGGTGGCTGGTGGCCGTCCCGGCCGGCCGGTCCGAGGAGGGGGAGTGGGCGGAGGCGCTCGATGCCGTGGGTGCCGCCCTGGCGGGCCCCGATGCCCTGATGCGTCTCGACGTCACGCACACCGGTCGCGCGAGGCTGGCCGCACAGCTCGTCGAACTGCTCGGCGGCCCGGACGCCGACGGCCGGGCGCCGGTGGGTGTGATCTCCCTGCTGGCGCTCGCCGGGACAGGCGGTGACGGCCTGCCCGAGGTGGCGTTGACGGCCGCGCTGGTGCGGGCGCTGGGCGACGCGGGTGTCGACGCGCCGCTGTGGTGCGTCACCCGAGGCGCGGTGTCGGTGGGCCGATCCGACTCGCCACCGAGCCCGGGTCAGGCCGCGGTCTGGGGCCTCGGCCGGGTGGCGGCGCTGGAGCACCCCCGGCGCTGGGGAGGCATGATCGACCTGCCCGAACTGCTCGACCGGCGGGCCGTCGCCCGGTTCGCCGGCGTGCTGGCCGACGGCCCGGACGGCGAGAGCGAGGTCGCCGTGCGCGCCTCCGGAGTGTTCGGCCGCCGGCTCGTCCCGGCCCCGGCCGGGGACGCCGACCGGTCGTGGCGGCCTCGTGGCACGGTGCTGGTCGCCGGGGACACGGGAGTCTCCGGCGGGCGCATCGCCCGCTGGCTGGCCGACGCGGGCGCCGGCCGAGTCGTGCTGGCCGGGCGCCCCGCCCCGCAGGAGCCCGCCGAGGTGGATCCCCGGGTGACGATCAGGCACTGCGACCTGGTGGATCGGGAGGCCGTGGCCGCCCTGCTGGCGGAGTTCCCGCCGGACGCGGTCATCTACGCCGAGGAACCGGCCGAGGCCGCTCCCCTGGAGGAGACCGAGCCGGCGGACATGGCCGCGACCGCCGCGGCCTACGCCGCCGGGGCGGTGCACCTGGACTCCCTGCTGAAAGACCGGGAGTTGGATGCGTTCGTTCTGTTCTGCTCGCTTTCCGGCGTCTGGGGCGTCGCCGGACGAGGGGGCGCCGCCGCCGCGGAGGCGGTCCGGGACGCACTGATCGAAGCGCGCCGCGCCCGAGGCGTGGTGGGGACCGCCGTGTCCTGGTCGGCATGGGCGGACAGCGGCGTGACCACGGACAGGGGAATGGACCTGCACCTGCGGGCGAACGGGCTGCCCGCCCTGGCGCCTGCGCTCGCGCTCAGCGCGCTGGGCCGGGTCGTCGCGAACGGCGAGAGCGCGGTGACGGTCGCCGACGTGGCGTGGGACCGGTTCGCCCCGGCCTTCCTCGCGGTGCGGCCGACCCCGCTGCTGGACGAGCTGCCCCAGGCCCGGCAGGCGATCGAGGCGGCGGGCGGCGGCGCCCACGACGGTGAGCCCACCGTGGCGGCCGCGCTCCGGGACCGCCTTCTCGGGCTGCCGGCGGCCGAGCGCACGGGCCTCGTCCTCGAACTGGTGGTGGCCAGGGCCGCCTCGGTCCTCGGGCACGCGGACGGCGCCGCGATCGAGGCCGATCGGGCCTTCCGGGACTTCGGGTTCGACTCTCTCACCGCGGTCGACCTGCGTAACCAGCTCAACGCCGCGACCGGGCTGACCCTGCCGGCCACGCTCGTCTTCGACCACCCGACACCGGTGGAACTCGCCGGACACCTGGCGGCCCAGGTGCTCGGCGAGGAGAGCCTCGGCGAGGAGAGCCGAGCGCCCCTACCGGCCGCGCCCTCGGACGACCCGATCGTCATCGTCGGCATGAGCTGCCGGTACCCGGGCGGCGTCCGCTCGCCGGAGGACCTGTGGCGGCTGGTCACCGGCGAGGTGGACGCGGTCGGCGCGTTCCCCGCCGACCGGGGCTGGGACCTGGACGCGCTGTCCGGTGGGGACGCCGACGGGCGTGGCCGCAGCACGGCGGCCGGAGGCGGTTTCCTCTACGACGCCGCCGACTTCGATCCGGGTTTCTTCGGCATCTCGCCCCGTGAGGCGATGGTGATGGACCCGCAGCAGCGGCTGGTGCTCGAAGCCGCCTGGGAGGCGTTCGAACGGGCGGGCATCGACCCCGCCGGCCTGCGGGGCGGCGATGTGGGCGTCTACGTCGGCGCCACCGGTGGTGACTACCAGCCACCTCGCGATCATCACGGTCACGCGCAGACGGCCCAGGCGGCCAGCGTGATCTCCGGCCGGCTGTCCTACACCTTCGGCCTGGTGGGGCCCGCGGTGACCGCGGACACCGCCTGCTCCTCGTCGCTGGTGGCGTTGCACCTGGCCGCCCAGGCGCTGCGGGCCGGGGAGTGCTCGCTGGCTCTCGCCGGTGGGGTCGCCGTGATGTCCACCCCGGTGGGCTTCGTCGAGTTCGGCGAGATGGGGGCGCTGTCCCCGGACGGCCGGTGCAAGGCGTTCTCCGACGCCGCCGACGGCACGGGCTGGGCGGAGGGCGTCGGCATGCTCGTCGTCGAACGGCTGTCGGATGCCCGGCGCAACGGCCATCACGTGCTGGCGATCCTGCGCGGTTCGGCCGTCAACCAGGACGGCGCGTCCAACGGATTCACCGCGCCGAGCGGCCCGTCACAGCGGAAGGTGATCCACCGCGCCCTGGCCGGTGCCGGGCTGACCCCGTCCGACGTGGACGTGGTGGAGGCGCACGGCACGGGCACCAGGCTGGGCGACCCGATCGAGGCGCAGGCCCTGCTGGAGACCTACGGTCAGAACCGTGAGCGACCGCTGCTGCTCGGGTCGATCAAGTCCAACATCGGGCACACGCAGGCGGCGGCCGGAGTCGCCGGACTGATCAAGATGGTCATGGCCATCAGGCACGGGGTGGCGCCGAGGACGCTGCACCTGGACGCGCCGTCGTCGCACGTGAACTGGTCGGCGGGCGCGGTGGAGCTGCTGGCCGAGGCCAGGCCGTGGCCTGATGCCGGACGCCCGCGCCGGGCCGGGATCTCGTCCTTCGGAGCCACCGGCACGAACTCACACGTGATCATCGAGGAGGCGCCTTTCACCGAGCCGTCAGGGGCCGATACGGGGCTCCGCGGGATGCCCGTCGCAGCGGTTCCCGGACTCCTGCCGGTCCCGCTGTCGGCCAAGACTCCGGCCGCGGTGCGGGCACAGGCGCTACGCCTGCTCGATCACCTCGTCGAGCACCCCGAGCTCGGCCTGGCCGATCTCGGGTACTCCCTGGCCACCACCCGGTCGAGCTTCCGGCAGCGGCTCGTCGTCCTGGCCGGCAGCCGTGCGGAGCTGGTGGACGGCCTGATGGCGGCGGCGGACGGAAACCCCGCTCCCCACGTGCTCGACGGCCGGATCGGGCGAGCGGGCAAGACGGCGTTCCTGTTCACCGGCCAGGGCAGCCAGCGGGCGGAGATGGGCCGCGAGCTCTACGACCGGTTCCCGGTCTTCGCCGACGCGCTCGACGCCGTACTGGCGCATCTGGACGCCAGGCTGGACCGCCCGCTGCGGGAGATCCTGTTCGCCCCGGCGGGCACACCCGAGGCCGGGCTGCTCGATGGGACCGGATGGACCCAGCCGGCACTGTTCGCGGTCGAGGTGGCCCTGTTCCGCCTGCTGGAGTCCTGGGATCTCACCCCTGACGTGCTGATCGGGCACTCGGTCGGCGAGTTGGCCGCGGCGCACGTCGCGGGCGTGCTGTCACTGGAGGACGCCTGCGCGCTGGTGGCGGCCAGGGGTGCGCTCATGCAGCGGCTTCCGGCCGGCGGCGCGATGGTCGCCGTCCAGGCCGGCGAGGAGGAGGTGCTGCGGGCGCTGGCCGGGTACGAGCACCGGGTCTCCGTCGCCGCGGTCAACGGCCCGGAGTCCGTGGTGATAGCCGGGGCGGAGCGGGAGGTGCTCGACGTGGCGGGCGCGCTGGCGGAGAGCGGGCGCCGGACGAGGCGGCTGCGGGTCTCGCACGCGTTCCACTCGCCGCTGATGGAGCCGATGCTGGCGGACTTCCGGGCGGTCGCCGAAGGCGTCTCCTACTCCGTGCCGCGAATCCCGATGATCTCGAACGTGACCGGCGATCTCGTCACGGCCGAGCTGTGCTCCCCGGACTACTGGGTGGCGCACGTACGGAGCGCCGTACGGTTCGCCGACGGGATCCGGGCGGCGCACGAGGCAGGGGTGACCCGCTACATCGAGATCGGCCCGGACGGGACCCTGACCGCGATGGCCCGCGACACCATCCCCGCGGAGGCCGAGGCGGAACTGGTCCCCCTGCTGCGCAGGGACCGCGACGAGCACCGGGCCCTCGTCACCGCACTCGCCCGGCTGCACGTGCACGGGATGAGTCCCGCCTGGACCTCGGTCTTCGCCGGTACCGGCGCCCGGCCGGTGGACCTGCCGACGTACGCGTTCCAGCACGAGCGGTTCTGGCCCGACGCGGGCCGCCCGGATCGGACCCGCGCGGCGGACACGGGCGGCGCGGCGGACCCGGTGGACGCCGAATTCTGGGCGGCCGTCGAGGAGGAGGACGCCAAGGCGCTGGCGTCGCGGCTCGACGTGGACGGTGACGCGCTGACCAAGGTGCTGCCGGCGCTGTCGTCGTGGCGCCGGGAGCGGCGCCGGCGGTCCACCATGGACGCCTGGCGGTACCGGATCGTCTGGAAGCCCCTCACCGGTGACGGCGCGGTCGCCCCCGGGGTCTCGCAGGCCGGCCCCTGGCTGGTGGTGCTCCCCGAGGAACTGTGCACGGACACCTGGACGGGCTCGGTGATCGACGCGCTCGGTGCCGACGTGGTCCGCATGGAGGTGGCCGACCTCGCCGCCGTACCCCGGGACCGGGCCGCGCTGGCCGAGTGGCTGGGCGCGCACGCCGGCACCCGGCCGTTCGCCGGAGTGGTCTCGTTCCTGGCGTTGCGGGAGTCCGTGGACATCGGGGACACCGGGCTTCCCGGCGGGCTCGCCCTGACCACCCTGCTGATCCAGGCGCTGGGCGAGGCCGGCATCGACGCGCCGCTGTGGTGCCTCACCCGAGGCGCGGTCGCGGCCGATCCCGGCGACGTCCTGCGCGATCCGGCGCAGGCCGCCATCTGGGGGCTCGGCCGGGTCGCCGCGCTGGAGCACCCGCAGCGGTGGGGCGGCCTGATCGACCTGCCGGAGGGTTTCGATCGGGGAGCGGCGCGGCGGCTGGCGAGCGTGCTGGCCGGGTTGGACGGCGAGGACCAGATCGCCATCCGGGCCTCCGGCACGTACGCCCGGAGACTGGTGCAGGACCCCGCCGGCCAGGCCGACGGACCCGGCGAGTGGACGCCGTCCGGAACCGTACTGATCACCGGCGGCACCGGCGCGCTCGGTGGACATCTGGCCCGCTGGCTGGCCCGGCATGGTGCGGAGCACCTGGTGCTGGTCAGCCGACGGGGGATGGAGGCCCCCGGCGCCGCCGAGTTGCGCGACGAGGTGGCGGGGCTGGGCGCCCAGGTGACCGTCGCGGCCTGCGACGCGGCCGACCCGGACGCACTGGCCGCCGTGCTGGCCGGCATCCCGGCCGAGTTCCCGCTGACCGGTGTGGTGCACGCCGCGGGCGTGGTCGACGACGGCGTGGTGGACGGCTTGACCCGGGAGCGGTTCGAGACGGTGTTCCGCGCCAAGGTGGCACCGGCGGTCGTGCTGGACGAGCTGACGCGAGAGCTGGATCTGCCGGTGTTCGTGCTGTTCTCGTCCGCGGCGGGCACGCTCGGCAGCCCCGGCCAGGGCAATTACGCCGCCGCCAACGCGGTGTTGGACGGCCTGGCCGAGCGGCGGCGCGAGCGCGGGCTGGCGGCCACGGCGGTGGCGTGGGGTGCCTGGGCCGGCGGCGGTATGGCGGAGGTGGCCGCGGCACAGGAGGCGTCCCGGCGCATGGGCGTGCGCCCGATGGACCCCGAGCTGGCGGTCTCCGCGTTGAGCGGCCTCGTCGCCGGAGGCGAACCGGTCGCCGTGGTCGCCGACATCGAGCACGAGCGGTTCGTCCGCTCCTACACGGCGGGCCGGCCCAGCCGGCTGCTGAGTGAGCTGCCGGGATACCGTGAGCTGGTCGAGTCGGCAGGCTCGGCGCAGGTGGCCGCGCAGTCGGCGTCCGCCCTGCGGGACAGGCTGGCCGGCCTTACCGGCTCCGAACGGCTTGGCGTGCTGCTCGACCTGCTGCGCGGCCAGATCGCCATGGTTCTCGGGCACTCCGATCGCGAGGCGATCGGCGCCGATCAGGCGTTCCGGGACCTCGGGTTCGACTCCCTCAGCGCGATCGAGCTGCGTAACCGGCTCACGGCCTCGACGGGGCTGAAACTGCCCTCCACGCTCATCTTCGACTACCCGACTCCGGAGGCCCTCGCCGGCCACGTGATCGCGCAGCTCCTGCCGGAGACGGGCGCGGCCTCGGGCGTCGACGAGGAGGAGGCGCGGGTCCGGGCGATGTTCGCGTCGCTGTCCATGGCCAGGCTGCGGGAGATCGGCGTGCTGGACGCGCTGCTGCACCTGACCGGTGACCCGGAGGCGTCCACCGATGACGAGGCCGATGACGCGCTCGACTCGATGGGGCTCGACGAGCTGGTGCGGGCGGCCCTCGACGGCGGAGCTCAATGAGCCGAGAGCCGTCCCGCCGTCATGGTCCCGCGCCCACGAGCGGGACCA